>JADGNS010000454.1 GCA_017883355.1 Candidatus Solibacter sp. | reverse complement strand
ACCAGCGCTGGCGTCACCCGGCATGACCTCAACGGCACGCGTCGCCTGCCGCGCGTCCTCTGACTCGTGCCTCCACCCAGGCTCCCTCTGTGCCGCCAGGGCCCTTCTGGTGCTCGTAGTGGGCGTCCAGGGCGCTTCCGTGGCCGGGGAGGATGTGGTGTGGCTACCCCGGGAAGCGGCGGGTGCCACAGCCGGTTGCTGTCACGGTACGTATTCTGGCGCTGCCGTCGCCGCTAAACTAAAACGGCCAATCGCCGTCGTCGGGCAGCTCGCCCGGCACCAGGATCGTAGCGGGCGCCGCTTCGCCGTCGTCACCCTCGTACGGACGTGCGTGGCAATCGGGATTGGCCGGAAAAGCTGGGTCTTCTACCAGCATGCAGGGACGGACGTCTTTTTTGCGGCCGGCGGCGGCTATGTCCATCATGGCGTCCTTCGAGAGACTCATCGCCGGGATCCCGCGGCGGAACCAGGGAAAGCTCTGGAGGATGTTGAGGAAGGGGGCCAGACGATTCCCATGACCAACGCCACCATCGATTCTCTTCCATCTCCCCAGTTCCATCCGCCCGAGACGCAGAACGCGAGACCCAGGAGTTCTACAACCTTGGCAACTCCGGCCGGTGGTGACGCGCTGTGAACGGGTACGTCGAGGGCACGCTCTGCCCACGCAGCACGCCGACACCACAGACTCATCCGGGTCGGTGGAAGGAAGGGCTTCCCGGGATCTATCGCCCGGCGCCTTAACGACACTTGCGGTTCGAACCTACAACAATTCGGTTAACAGCACTCGGTTGTAGCCGCCTCACGCCGCAAACAAAACCACTTAGCACACAAAATGGCTGATTATTGCGGCAATTGGAGGGGCTCTGGGGGGACTCCCAGAGTGCACTTGGCTAGGGAGTCGCAGGTATCTTACGAAGCTTCCTGGATCGGTCGATAACCTCGTCGATCAATTACGAGGTCGCCCCTTCCCGAACAACTTGGACCAGCGGTTGAAGCAAGGGATCTGGCTTCGAATCCTAAGGTTGCGCGGTTCTCGGCCGATATAGGTGATGTGGCGTGGTGTAAACCGCTTTACAGTCCGCTGAGAGCCATTCCCATCCTGGCTGTGTTCCTGGCGCTGGGGCTCGCGCCGTCTGCCGCCTCGTATCCTCCCGGCCAGCCGCACCTGCTCACTACTGTTGCCCAAGTACGGGCCCTCACCCTGGAGCAGGCCAGGCAGAAGTATCCTATTCATCTCCAGGGCGTGATCACTTACCACGCGCCGGAGTACCTGGTGACGTTTTTTCAGGATGAAACCGCGGGGATTTTCGTCTGGATCGAGCAGGCGGATTTGCAGATTGAGGTTGGAAGCCTGGTGCAGGTGGATGGCAACACCACCCCAGGCGATTTCGCCCCTTCCATCGAACACGCCAGAGTCCGCGTGCTCGGCCTCGCCGCCTTGCCCTCTCCCGCCCGGAAAAGCCTGCAGGATCTGCTGACCGGGCGGGAAGACAGCCAGTGGATCGAAGTCAGTGGGATCGTCCATTCCGTTGCCCTGGAAGATCGGCTGCCCCCGGACATGCGTCGGGGTCCGCCCCAGTTGGTTCTCGGCATCGCGTCCGCCAGCAACAAACTGAAAATCAGGATCAGGGACTTCCGCCCCGATCGGGATTACGGCTACCTAGTCGACTCCTCCGTAACCGTTCGCGGCGCGTGCGGCACTCTGTTCAACGACCGAAGGCAACTGGTCGGCGCCCAGGTCTTTGCCCCTACCCTGGACCAGGTCACGGTGGATCAGGCGGCGCCCGCCGATCCCTACGCTCTTCCCGTCCTCCCGGTGAACAGCCTGATGCAGTTCACTCCCGCTCACAGATCCGGCCGGCGCATGCGGGTGCAGGGTGTGGTTACGTGGCGACTGCCGGGCAAGTACGTTTTCGTGCAGGACGCTTCCGGCGGATTGGTCGTCGAGGGCGACCATCTGACGGGCGTCGAACCCGGCGACCTGGTGGATGCCGTCGGATTTCCCACATCCGGGCGCTACGCGCCGATCCTCCAGGATGGCGGCATCCGAAAAATTGGCCGCCACGGCCCGCCCGCAGCCTCAGACCTCACGGTCTCCAGTTTGTCCGCCGATCACGACGCCGAACTCGTCAGGATCAAAGGACGCCTACTGGACCAGTCCGTTCGCGGCAACCTGCGCGTCCTCACTCTACAGCTCGGCACGGTTACTTTCACGGCTCACCTTGCGGAGCTTGCCGCTACCGATCAAGTGCGATCCATCCGCGATGGCAGCCAACTGCAGATTCTGGGAGTCTGGTCGGTGGAAACGGACGAATACCGTAATCCTACGGCGTACCGGATTCTGCTACGCTCGGCTACCGACATTGCGGTTCTCCAAAGGGCGTCGTGGTGGACCGGGCTGCGCCTTCTCGGATTGCTGGCGGTGATGGTCGGGGTCATCCTGCTCGGATTGCTGTGGGTGGCCGTCTTGCGCCGCCGCGTCGACGAAAAGACCGAGACCGTCCGCGCCGCTCTGGAATCCACTGGGGATGGCATCCTGGTGGTGAACTCGGAGCGAAAGGTTGTCGCCTTTAACCGGAAATTCTTCGAACTCTGCCGCATTCCCGAGCACCTTCGCCGCTCCACCGACGATGCCGTTATCCTCCGCTCGATCAGCGGACAATTGGTGGATCCCGCCGCCTTCCTGGCCAAAGTGCACGAACTCAACAGCGACAACGAAGCGCAAAGCGACGACGTGCTCGAATTCCTGGACGGCCGTATTATGGAGTGCCACTCCGAACCGCAGCGCGTCCACGGCAAAAGCGTGGGACGCGTATGGGGGTTCCGTGACGTGACGGAGCGCAGCCGGGCACGGGCACAACTCGAAAAGGCCCGCGACGCCGCTGAAGTCGCCAGCCGCGCCAAGAGCGAGTTTCTGGCGAACATGAGCCACGAGATCCGCACGCCGATGAACGGCATCACGGGCATGACAGACCTGGCGTTGGGCACCGAATTGACGGCGGAGCAGAGGGACTACCTGGTCACGGCCAAGACGTCGGCCGATCAACTGCTGACGCTTCTGAACGACATTCTGGATTTCTCCAAGATCGAAGCCGGGAAGCTGGACATCTCGCCGGCGGATTTCCTGCTGCGCGACTGCGTGGCCGACTCGCTGCACACGCTGGCGGCGCGGGCCGATGCCAAGGGACTGGCTTTGCGGTGCCGGGTGGCGCCGGAGGTGCCCGACGACCTGGTGGGGGATCCTGGGAGGCTGCGGCAGATCCTGATCAACCTGGCGGGCAACGCCATCAAGTTCACTGCGCGCGGCGAAGTGGAGGTCGAAGTCACCCTCGAGCCCAGCGCCGGAGCAGAGGTGGTGCTCCACTTCCGGGTGGCCGACACCGGGATCGGCATCCCACCGGACAAGCACACGGCGGTGTTCGAGGCGTTCGAACAGGCCGATGCATCGACGACGCGAAAGTACGGCGGCACGGGTCTCGGCCTGGCGATCTCCACCAAGCTGGTGGATTTGATGGGCGGAGGCATCTGGCTGGAGAGTCCACGGGCAGACCTGGCGGCGGCCGCGGACGGTATCGGCCCCGGTTGCGCGTTCCATTTCACGGTAGTCATGAGCCTGGGCCAGGTGTCGCCCCAATCGGTGCCGGTGCCTTTGGACGGCGTGCCGGTTCTGATTGTGGACGACAATTCGACCAACCGCAGAATTCTTGAAGAGATGCTGCGCGCCAAGGGGATGAAGCCGATGGCGGTGGAGACCGGTGATGAGGCGCTGGCGACGCTCCAACAGGCGCGCGCCGCAGGCTGCCCATTCCCGCTGGCCATCCTGGATTTCCAGATGCCCGGCATGGACGGGTTCACGCTGGCGACACGTATCCGCGCCCAATCGAGACCGGCGGAGACGCGCCTGTTCATGCTGACTTCGGCGGGGCAGCGGGGCGACGCCGCGCGCTGCAAAGACATCGGCGTTGAGGTATACCTGCTGAAGCCGGTGAAACAATCGGCTCTGCTGGAGGCCATAGGTCGCACGCTGGGGCGGGTCATGACGACTGGGTTGGCGCCGCTGACTCGCCACTCGTTGAATGAGTCGCGACGCACGCTGCGCATTCTGCTGGCTGAGGACAACGCGATCAACCAGAAGCTGGCTGTCCGCCTGCTGGAGAAGCAAGGGCACTCGGTGACGGTGGCCAACGACGGCAGGGAAGCGGTGGCGGCGGTGGAGAATAGCCAGTTCGACGTGGTCCTGATGGACGTTCAGATGCCGACCATGAGCGGGTTGGAAGCGTCCGCGGCGATACGGGTTCTGGAGCGGGGCGCGGGCAGACACGTTCCGATCGTGGCCATGACGGCGCACGCCATGAAGGGCGATGAGGAGAGCTGCCTCAATGCGGGAATGGATGCGTATGTTGCCAAACCGATCCATGCGGGCCGGCTGATGGAAGTGATCGCGGAGGTAACTCTGGCTAGGCGTGCAGCAGCCGAGCCCGCTCCTGCTGCAAGCTAAGGTCAACTCGGTTGAGGTGCCCTCTCGTCCCTGGGTCTGTTGGGAGTCAATCGCGTCTGTTCCCGAAGTCGCGCCGAACTGCGCGCCCGCAGAGGTCAATCTGAATCTGGATTCCGGTACCGGTCCCAAGTGTGCGCCTCGGCGTCGTCCCGCAAACCGATCTCAATCAGGAAGTGAGGCCAACTCAACTTGCGATTGAGATATTCCAAGAGGTGCCCCTTCTTCGCGTGATCAAAGTCCCTCCGGGCGGCGGGCCGCCGGTCGCTACCGCCCGCCATTGAATGGAACGAGCGTGGCCGTTCACAGACCCGCGCCACCCACCATGGCCGTCAACCTGCGCACGACCGCCTTCAGCCCCTCCGACTGCGCGTTGAGTTCCGCGGCCGCCGCTGCGCCCTCTTCGGCGCCAGCCGCCGTCGACTGCGTGACCTGCTGCATCTGCAGCACCGCCTTAACAACCTGCGCGATCCCGCGCGTCTGCTCCTGGCTGCTTTGGTTCACCTCTTCCACCATGGTCTTCACCTCGACGAACTCACCTCTGATCGCCCGGATGGCCGCCGCCACCTGGTCCACCTTCATCTTGCCGTCATTGCTCTTGGCAATCGGAGTCTTC
>JADGNS010000453.1 GCA_017883355.1 Candidatus Solibacter sp. | reverse complement strand
CAGCATGGCGCCGGCGAACACCTCGGCCGGGCTGACCCAGGCGAACGGCGCGAGCCAGGTGCCGACCGCTGCGACGGTTGCCGTAGCGAGCACGAGCCAGTCGGCCCACGATGGGACTGCGCCGCTCATATAGAACATCCGCGCCAGTGATCGGCTGTGGCCTCCCGCCCTCCAGCGCCTGCACGTAGTAACGGAGATTCTCCTCCGGGGAGATGCCGGCGAACACGAAACCCTTTCCGTCCGGCAGCCACGCTGCGCCGATATGGTGAATGTTGTCGGCGGCCAGCGGCCTGCGATCTCCCGGACCGGCCGGGAGGAGGGTGAGCGGGGCGGGCGATCCAGCCGGATTGGCGATTACCCAACGCCCGTCCGGCGAGAGCGCAAGCGGCAACCCGTCTCCCAAATGAACCGCGGGCGAAGAGAGGTCTGCCTTCCGCAGGTAGCCATCGTAGTCCTGCCGGGTGGCGTCACCGCTTTCGGAGAACAGCACGGTCCCGCCATCGCGGGAGAGGTCCCGCACCTGCGATTGATCGTGCCAGTACAGGTTCTTCGGCTCCCCTGCCGGTGGAACGTGGACCATGGATTCGGAGAGCGTGTGGAGCGAGATCAGCACGCGCCGGTCCGGCGAGATGTCCTCCACGCTGATATATGCGGGGAAGCGCGCGACCAGCCGCTCCCGGCCGGACGGGCTCACCGCCCACACTGCCATGTTGGTGCCTTGTTTGGCCGCCGCGAACCAGACCTCGCCGCCATTGGGCGACCAGGCCAGGCCGCGCATGGAGTTGAAGCGGCTGGAGACGATGCGGTATTGCCCCGCCAGGTCGACGGTGGCCACCCAGCCGGCGGAATCGTCGTGCAGCGGATGATCCAGAAATGCGATCGAATCGCCGCGCGGCGATACGCGGAGGGCTTCCATATAGCCGCTGGAGAGACGCGCCCGGAAAAGCACGCTTCCGATGGGGTACTCGATCTGCGCGCGCTCGTTCTCCACGCGCACCACGGCGAGTCTGGAGCCGTCCGGCGACCAGTCGGCCGCCGAGACGCCTTCGGCGCGGTCCAGCGGTCCGCCGCCGGAGAGGGGCACCTGGGCCAGGTTTCCGACCAGGCCATGCTGCGTTCTGCCGGTCGGCACGCACAGCGCCACGTCGCTCTTCGAGGAGACGGCAAACAGCATGCCGTTCGATGGTTCCAGCGGACGCGACTCAGGGCCGCCGCCGGGGCGCGTGGCATACAGGCGGAAATCGCCGCCGTCCCAGGCCGCGGAGTACACGATGGTGTGGCCGTCGGCGGTGAACCGGGCGGCCGAAACGATGCCGCGGCGAAAGGTGAGCCGCTGGAATGCGGCGGAAGGGGCGGCGCGAAAGTAGTACACGGCAAGCAAGGCGCCGATGGCGAGGAGTGCCGCCGCGGTTCCAAAAAGCGCGCGCCCCAGACGCCTCCGCGGCGGCTTCGGGCCGGCCCGTTCCAGGATCGATTCCAGCGCGAAGGCCAGATCGCGCGCCGACTCGAAGCGCTCCTCGGGCGCCTTCGCCAGGCAGCGCCGTAGCGTGCGGTTCAGCCCTGCCGGGTCCGCGATGCCGCTGAGATCGGGTGGCAAATCCGGCGCTCCCTGGCGCAGGATGGCATTGGTCTCATCCACCCAAGTGGCCCCGGCAAAGGGCCGCTTTCCGGCCAGCATCTCGTACAGGATCACGCCCAGGCTGAAGAGGTCGGAGCGGTGATCGGCGGGTTCTCCCCGGATTTGTTCCGGCGACATGTAGCCGAGGGTGCCCATCACGACGCCCGGCACGCTCAGGCCGGCGAGCGCCCCGTCGTGCGTCGCCGGCAACTCCGGCAACTTGGCCAGGCCGAAGTCCAGGATCTTCACCACGCCGCCGCGCGCGAGGAATATGTTTTCGGGCTTCAGGTCGCGGTGCACGATCCCCAGCGCATGCGCCGCGCCCAGGCCGCGCGCGATCTGCGCCGCGTACCCCACGGCGGCGGCGGCGGGGATGGGCGAGTGCTCCAGATGCTCGCGCAGGGTTCCACCGCGGAGCAGTTCCGACACCAGATACGGCACGCCGCTCTCGCGAGAGAAATCGTGGACCGTGAGGATGTTGGGGTGGTTCAGCGAACCGGCGGCGCGCGCCTCGCGCTCAAATCGCGCCAGATGTCCGGGGCTGTCGGCGAATGCGGCGGGAAGAAGTTTGATGGCGACTTCGCGGGGGAAGCGCGGATCGTGCGCCCGGTAAACCTCTCCCATGCCGCCCGCGCCGATGGGTTCGACGATCTCGTAGGGTCCCAGATGGCTCCCGGACTTCAGCCGGACCCTGGCCTCGCCCGCAACCACCGGAGGCTGCTCGAGAAATCCCTCCGCTTTCCCGTCGTGGTCCAGCAGAGACTGGACCTCGGACTTGAGTTCCGGATCGTCGCGGCAGGCGTCTTCGAGGAATGCGGCTTGCCCGGCCGGGTCGAGTTCGAGAGCGGCCTGGAGAATCGACTTGACCTGGCGGAAGCGCTCAGGAGTCATGGGCGGCATCGGAACTCAGCTCACGGTGTAACCAGGCCCTGGCCATTCGCCAATCGCGCTTGACCGTGGCCGGTGAGACCCCCAGCGCCTGGGCTGTCTCCTCAATATTCAAACCGCCGAAATAGCGCAGTTCGACGATCTGCCGCTGCTGGGTGTCGATGCGCTCCAGCACGTTGAGCGCGTCATCCAGGGCCACCAGGTCCACCTCATGGGCGGCGGCCAATTCCCCGGCGTCTTCCACGCAGATGGGCGATAGCCCGCCGCCACGCTTGGCCCGATTGCGCGTGCGCGCATAGTCGATGAGGATTTCGCGCATCAGGTGGGAAGCCTGGGCCAGAAACTGTACGCGGCCGTTCCTGCCGGGCTGGCTTTGGGCGGCCAGGCGGAGATACGCCTCGTTGACCAGCGCCGTAGGTTGCAGCGTGTGGTTTGGGCGCTCGCGGCGCAGACAGCCGGCGGCGAGCCTGCGAAGTTCCCGGTAAAGCAGCGTGACCAGGACATCGGGTGGCTCCGGGTGTTCAGGGGGCCGACTGTCCGGTTGCGACGAATTCATATAACCACCCCTGAAACACCGCTATTGCCACAGCCAGGATATCATACCAGCGAGCGGCGAAAATTTCTTTCGCCGCGGTGAGCCACTTGGGCACGCGTTGTCGCAATTACAGGTGAGAGCGGAAAATATGAAACTCACACCGGCGTTGCTGCTGGTATGTTGCAGGGTATGGGCCGGGGAACCGGCCGACCAGCCGCTGAGCGTCAAAGCCAAGTTGCGCCTGCACGCGCAGCAGACCGCGAGCGTCGGCTTCGTGGCCGAAATGGCGGTCTATGCCGGGGTGTTGCACTGCATGAACACTCCCCGGGAATGGGGCCAGGGCGCCGAGGTCTATGGCAAGCGCGTGGCTTCGGCAGCGGGAGCCACGGCGATCCGCAACGTGTTCGCTTTCGGCTTGGATGCCACCTTGCACGAAGACCCGAGGTACCGCCGCTCGGGCCATGGGAACGTTTTCGTGCGCATGGGACACGCGGCGCGCGAGACGGTGGTCACGCGAACGGACCGGGGCCGCACGCGCTTCGCGACCTGGCGATTCGGCAGCGCGCTGGGAGCCGCTTATCTCTCCAACGTCTGGTATCCGGATCGTCTGAATACCTTCTCTTCCGGACTGGAGCAAGGCGCGGCTACCATCGGCCTGGACCTGTTGGGCAACCTCGGCAGCGAGTTCTGGCCGGACGTGAAACACAAAATTGTCCGCCGTCGGTGACGGCGGGCGAATCAGCAAAATCTCAAAGTCATTTCAAGCAAAAGGAGAACTGTATGCGTAACCTCGTTCACTCAATCGCCGGATCTCTGTTTGGCCGGACCCTTTCGTTGGTAGCCGGCGTGGCCCTTCTGTCGCTCATTCCGATGGCTGCCCGCGCCGATGACCTGGTGCGCGTCCCATGGGAAGGCCTGTCGATGACCGTCGGCAAGACCGTTCTGGTCGCCACGCCGAGAGGCCCGGTGGTCACCGGGAAAGTCACGGCGGTCGAGCCGGACGCGCTGGTGGTCCAGGTGACAAAAACGAACGACCCGAGTGCCAATGTAAAGGGCGAACTGCGCGTGCCGCGCGCGACGCTCCGTGTCGTTCGGATGCAGACCAAAGGTATGCTTTACCGGGCGGTCGGCACGTTCTCCGGCTTAGGCGCGGGATTCGTTGCGGGCACCGCGGTGGCGATCGCTATCGACTGGCACAGCCGGCATGACACCGCCGCGCTGGGTACATTGATTGCGGTCCCAGCAGGGTTATCGGTAGTCGGCTATCTGGCAGGCAATCGAGCGGACCGGCGGTGGACCACCATCGAGATCCTGCCGTAGACCATCCCCGGAATTTGCAGCATCAGGCTTTCCGCCGTCGCTGACGGCGGGCCAATCACAACACAATCAGGAGCTTAAAATGTCTAACGTCATTCGTGTCTCCAAGGCCGCCGCCGTGCGCTTTGGCTGGATCGCTCTGCTGCTCCCGGGCTGGTGTCTCACCAGCTTGGGGGCGGATAGCACACCGTCAACCGTAACCGTCATGACTCGCAATGTGGATGCCGGAACCGATCTCGGCTACCTCTTCGCGGGCACCGACGAAGCCTCGTTCGCGCGGGGCATGGCCGCCACGCTGGCGGAATTGCAGGCCAGCAATTTCCAGTTGCGCGCGGCGCGCCTGGCCGTCGAGATCGGCGCCACGCTGCCGGATTTGATTGCGCTACAGGAAGTCACCCTGTGGCGGACCGGCCCCATCATGCAGCCGCCGGCCACCACCATACTGTATGACCAACTGGACCAGCTTCTCGCCGAATTGGCCAAGCGCAACCTGCACTACGGCGTCATCGCCGTGCAGAGCGAGCTGGATGCCGAAGCGCCTGTCCCCACCGCCGGCATGGATCTGCGCATCACCGACCGCGACGTGATCCTGGCCCGCCTCGATTTGCCGCAATCGCAGTTCGATCTGGTCAACGCGCAGACCCACCGCTACAAGTCCGTTTTCACTTTTGGCAATCCGATTCTCGGCCAGCTTGCGGTGCCGTCCGGGTGGCTGGCGGTGGATGTCACGGCGAACGGGTCGAAGTTCCGCTT
>JADGNS010000452.1 GCA_017883355.1 Candidatus Solibacter sp. | reverse complement strand
AATACCGCGATCTTCTCCCTCTTCCACCAGATTCTGCTGAATGCGCTGCCGGTGGAGCGGCCCGAGGAACTGGTCAGCGTGACGGCGCCGGAGGAGTTCAAAGGCGGACGCAACTCGACCAATAATTCCGGCGATATGAATTACATTTTCAGCTACCCGATGTTTCGGGAGTTGGAGAAGCGGCCGCAGGGCATGAGCGGGATCGCGGCGTTCGATTCGCTTTCGGCCAACATCTCCTTCCGCCAACAGACCTTTTCCGGGGGGATGCTGATTGTGTCGGGCGGATATTTCCCCACTCTCGGCGTGCGGCCGTTGATGGGACGCCTGATCGCGCGCGAGGACGATACCGGCGCGGGGAACGCGGTGGCGGTGCTCAGTTACGGCTATTGGAGCGACCGTCTGGGTGGCGAGAGTGCGGTGCTCAATCAGCCGATCCGCGTGAACGGCCAGATATTCACGGTGGTGGGGGTGGCGCCCAAGGGATTCACCGGCACGACGTTGGGCGACGAGCCGGATATCTATATTCCGCTGGTCTTCAAGCCGCTGATGACGCCGAACTGGAACGGGACGGACCGCTGGAGCGACTACTGGCTGTACCTGATCGGGCGGCCGCAGAAGGGCTTTTCCCGGGCGCAGGCGCAGGCTGCGTTGAACAGCGTTTACGCGGGACTGCTGGAGCAGCAGACCAAGATGCCCCAGTTCTATTACCGGAAAAAGATCGACCGTTTCCTCAAATCGCGGCTGACCTTCAAGGATGGCAGCCACGGGCAGAGCAGCATGCGGGATGAGACCCGCATACCGCTGATCATCCTGATGAGTGCCACGGTGCTGGTGTTGTTGATCGCCATGGCGAATGCGGCGAACCTGCTGCTGGCGCGGAGTGCGCAGCGGCGGCGGGAGATGGCGATCCGCGCGGCGATGGGCGCGGGGCGCGGCGAATTGATGGGGCAGATGCTGACGGAGGCTCTGGTGCTGGCCGTGGCGGGCGGAGTGGCGGGCCTCGGGTTCGCGGTGGTCACGCTCAAGCTGCTGTTCGCCGAACTGGCGGACGAAGTTCCGATCCACTTCCTGGAGGCGCAACTGGACTGGCCGGTGCTAGGGTTCGGGCTGGGGCTTTCGGCGCTGACGGGCCTGATGTTCGGCCTCTACCCGGCGTGGGAGGCGGCGCGAGGGTCGTCGGCGGCGACGCTGAAGAACGAATCGGGGCAAAGTTCGGGAACGGCAACTTCGGCGCGCGTGCGCAAGGTGCTGGTGTGCGCGCAGGTGATGGTCTCGGCGGTGCTGTTGATTCCAACCGGACTGTTCCTGAAGAGCCTGGTGAACCTGATGCGCGTGGACCTGGGGATGAGGACTGAGAATGTGATCGGGTTCTCGGTGGCGCCCGCGCTGAATGGATATAAGGCGGAGCAGACACGCGCGCTGTTCGAACGGATCGAAAGCGAATTGGCGGCGATTCCCGGGACGAGGAGCGTGGCCGCGGCGCTGGTGCCGCTGATCTCGGGGAGCAACTGGGGCACCGATATCACCGTGGAAGGCGCCAAAGAGAAGCCGAACGATAATAACTCACGGTACAACGAAGTGGGCCCGGGGTTCCTCGGCAAGATGGGAATCCCGCTGATTGCCGGACGGGAGTTTACGGAGAGCGATACGCTGGCCGGCCCCAGGGTGGCGGTGGTGAACCAGACGTTCGTGAAACGGTTCCTGGAGGGGCGCGATCCGGTGGGACTGCGATTCTCGACCGGGGGCAAAGATTCGGAGATCGCAATCGTGGGGATAGTGAAGGACAGCCACTATTCGAGCGTGAAGAACGCGGCGCCGCCCTTGTTTTACAGCCCCTGGAGACAGGACAAACAGATCAACTCGCTGGAGTTCTACGTGCGTTCGGCGCTGCCGGAGAAACAGATGGCGCCCCAGATCCGGCGCGTGATGGCCGGGATCGACCGCGACCTGCCGCTCGAAGGACTGCGCACGCTGGACGAGCAGATCAAGCGAAACGTACAGACCGACCGGATCGTGCTGGAACTGGCGGCGGTATTCGCGGGGCTGGCCACCGCGCTGGCAATGCTGGGGCTCTATGGCGTAATGGCGCACTCCGTGACGCGGCGGACCCGCGAGATCGGCATCCGCATGGCGCTCGGGGCGGAGCCGGGACGGATTCGGGGCATGGTGATGCGCGAACTGCTGTGGATTCTAATCGCCGGGCTGGTGACGGGAGTTCCGGCGGCACTGCTGTTGGCGCGCTATGTCGAGACGCAGCTATTCGGCGTGAAGGCGCGCGACGTGGTGGTGGTGGCGGCCGCGGTGCTGGCGTTGACGGGGACGGCGATTGCGGCGGGGTACCTGCCGGCCCGCAGGGCGTCGCGGGTCAATCCGCTGGAAGCGCTGCGCTACGAGTAGGTCACTTGATTTCTTCCACAAAGGTCAGGCTGGCCGGTTCGGTGGGAATGGATTTGAACGTGTTGCCCGCCTGCAACTCCTGCTGATCCTCGATGGTCTTTACCCAGCCTGCAAAGCTCACGTGCAGCGCCTTGGCAACGCCGTGTACCTCCCTGGAGATCTGCACGAACGCTTCCAGCGCGCCGATCGCGCCGATGGGGTTGAGACTGGTGGCGATCCCGAACCCGGCATTGGCAAGGTCGTAGCCAAGTTTAATCTTTTCGAAGGCGGTCATGCCCTCGGCGCCAAGCTTGGATTCCTCCAGGCCGGGGTAGCGGACGAACAGCCGCGTATAGCTGTTGGCAAACCGCCGTGCCGCCGGTCCATCCGCCGGCGGAACGGCCGGCAAGTAGATGGGTGAGAGGGTGATCTCTTCTTTGCCCAGCTTCAATACCAGATGCCCGTTCTTGGTTTCGATGCTCTTGATCTCCTCCGGCATCACCACGCGCGATTCGAAATCCTGCGCTCTTTCCGACGCCGGATCGATCGCCATGTCGCCGAGTCCGTCTTCCCCGGCCGGCTTGGCGGGCGCCGCCGGCTTGCCTTTCTTGTCGTAGGAAGAAAGGAAAATGAAGCGCAGCCGGTCGCGGGTCAACTCGCATTTCACCGCGTGATCCTGGTTGTGGGTGTGCATCTGCGCGTAGAATGCCACGGGCAGGTTTTGGCTGGCCACGGCATCGAAAGCGCGCATGGAAGAGCGGCCGTCGTTGGCCTGAAGGTACACCAGCCCCATTAACTGGCTGGCCTCGGCGCCCAGAGGAAAGAGCAGCAGCGCGCCGGCCAGGTGCTCGCCGGCTTCCATCAGTTGCTGTTGCGCGTAGGCAAACGGAACGGTGAAACCGCCCACCACTCTGAGCTTCTGCTTGGCGTACACCTTGGCTCTCTCTCGCGCGCGCTGTTTGTACTGCGAGGCGCGGTCTTCCAGGCCATTGAAGGTCAGGTTCATGGCGCGATTGAACAGGTCGGAGAGAATCTCCGTGGCCCGGTCGATCTCCTCGTCGTACTTGGTGCGCCTGGCGTCCAGCGTGTCCAGATGCAGATCGGCTTCCAACTGGCCGGCCGGACTGGCTTCCAGTTGGCGATACTGCGTGAAACTCTTGCGCGCCTCGTCCACCATGCCCATGGATTCATACATCAATGCCAGGCGCCACGCGGTGGGGGCGAACTGGGGCGCGGCCTCGGCGGCCTGCCGGAAACTCGCCAGAGCGCCATCGTACTTCCGCTCTTCCAGGAAGCGGGAAGCCGATGCGTAAAGTCCGCGGACCTGCGCGCCTTTGGGTTCCGGCAATTCCACCAGCGCGTTCAACCTTGCGATGCGCAGCCGGACGCGCTCGGCGTCGGCCGCTTTGGGCGCCGCCTCCAGATAGCGCGCCAGGAGTTGAGCCGCGTCGGCGGGCCGGTCCGTATCCTCCGCGCAATTGGCCAGGTTGAAGGTGAGCGCGGGAGTTTGTGTACCCTTCAAACCGTCGAGCGCCTGGCACAAGCCGACCGTGCGGCGCGACGCTTTGGAGGCATGGGTAGCGACCGGCGAGACCGCGACGCGGATCGGCGAGGTCTCGCGGTCCTCCACCGAAGTCTCGAACCCGATGCTCTCCATCAACTGATTGACCTTATTAATGCGCTCGCGGTCGTCAGGCTTGAGTGCGGGCGATTGTTCCCCGGTGACCCAGGCAGTGCGCAGTTGTTTGATCTTGAGTTTTCGTTTGGGATCGGCCGTGGCGATGGCTGCCTGGTCCAGGTTTGCCAGCGCCGACGCGGTATCGCCCATACGCTGCTTGCAGAGTGCCAGGTCGTAGGAAAACACCGAGCCCGATCCACCGAGTTTGGAGGCAGCTTCCAGCGTCTGGGCCGCGGGTTCGTACTTGGCTTGATCGTAGAGCCGGTGCGCCTGTTGCAGGGCGCTCTTGACGCGCTTCTGCATCTCGCCGTCGATGCGCTTGATCGCCTCCGTGGCATCCCGGGTCTCGGCGAAGGATTGGGAATTGGCGTAGTGGGTCCGGGCTTCCTGCAGCTTTCCGGCCTTCTCCAGTACCTTGGCTTCCTTCACGAAGGCCTGCGCCTGTTGCTCCAGCGCCTTCTTTTCCGCCTTCTCCTGGTTGTCGGCAAAGACAACTGGAATGAAGAGCAAGAGCAATGCCAACGTCAAGCGCATGAATGTCTGTCCTCCGTGTGGCATAAGGCTCCGCCTTGTGCATCCGAGCGAAGCTCGGACTTACAACTGCCGCATCCGCGCGCTGAAGTGTCTCAGGAACGGCGGCGCTTCCACGATCTCCATGCCCCGGATGCTCTCCTTGTGCTGGTTCACTTCCAGAATCGCTTCCACCACATAATCGATGTGGCTCTGCGTGTACACCCGCCGCGGAATCGCCAGGCGCAGCAGTTCGTGCGGCGCCAACTCGCCGAACATCAGGCTGCCGATCTCCACGCTGCGTATCCCGGCGTGCCGGTAGAGTTCCACCGCCAGCGCCTGCCCGGGAAATTGCGCCGCCGGGATGTGCGGCAGCATGCGCGCCGCGTCGATATAGATTGCGTGGCCTCCCGGCGGCTCCACAATCGGCACCCCGCGATCCGCGATGTGCCGCCCCAGGTAGCCCGTGGACTCGATCCGGTAGTGCAGATAATCCTCGTCCAGCACTTCCTCCAAGCCCACCGCGATGGCGTCCAGGTCGCGCCCCGCCAGGCCGCCGTAGGTC
>JADGNS010000451.1 GCA_017883355.1 Candidatus Solibacter sp. | reverse complement strand
GGAGAACCTCTGGGTCTACGGCCGCGACGGCCAGCCCTGCCGCCGCTGCGCCACCCCCATCCGCTCACAAAAACACGCCGCCGACGGCCGAATTTCCTTTTGGTGCCCAACCTGCCAGGAGTAGAATTCCAGTATGGTTACGAAAATATTGTTGCTGGTTACCGTCTTCGGCGCGCTCATCCTGCATGCCCAGGTAGATCCGTGGGAAGGCATGTGGCAAGGATACGACGGCGAATGGCTCCATGTTTCGCGACAACTCGTCGCTCTGGCCGAGGCGATCCCGGCTGATAAGTTCGCGTGGCGCCCGGCGCCAGGCGTGCGCTCCACCAGCGAGGTATTCATGCACGCGGCGGGCGCGAACTTCGGGTTGCTGAGTATCACAGGCGTCAAAATGCCCGCCGACTGGAAGTCGCCGGACATGGAAAAGACGGTGACCGCCAAAGCGGAAGTCATCAACTGGCTGAAGCGCTCTCTCGATGCTGTCAAAAGCGCCCACGCCAGTATCAAACCCGCCGATCTTCAACGCAAAGTCAAGGTCAACAAAGTGGACGCCACCGTGGATGGCATGTACCTCCGCATCATCGTCCACGCCAACGAGCACATGGGGCAACTCGTGGCCTATGCACGCATGAACGGGATTGTGCCGCCGTGGTCGGAAGGCGGAGCAAAATAGCCCCGCTTCCGGGTGTATTATCGAACAATGCCAGTCGAAGCCAGGCAACTGGATTCCGGCGTAGCGGTGGTGACCATCACCGGCCGCATGGCCATGGGCGGCGACACCGAGCGGCTCGACGCCGCCGTCAAGAGCCTGTTGCAGAAGGACCAAAAGAAATTCGTCCTCGACATCACTGCCCTCGACTACGCCGATAGCTCCGGAATCGGCATGCTGGTTTCCTGTCTCACCAACGTCAGGAAGGCCGGTGGCGAACTCGCTCTCGCCGGTGCCAATCCGCGCATCAAGCGCATCTTAGCCATGACCGGCGTGGACACTATGATGCCGATGTTCGATACCCTCGCCGCCGCTACCACGTAGCGTGGGACAGACCATCGCCTTTTGTGGTCTGTCAACCCCCCTCACACTCCCGTGCGCCGCTTCTCCGCGAACTTCTCGCGGAACTTCTTCAACTTGGGCGCCACCACAAACGCACAGTAACCCTGATCCGGATTATTTTTGAAATACTCCTGATGGTACGCCTCGGCCTCGTAGAACGTGGCCGCCGGCCGCACCTGCGTGACCACCGGCCGGCTCGGCATCCCCGCGCCATCCAGTTCCGCGATCAGTTGGTGCGCCGTTTCGTTCTGCCCCTCGCTATGCGTGAAGATCGCCGAGCGGTACTGCGTCCCGGCATCGTTGCCCTGGCGATCCATAGACGTCGGATCGTGGATGGCGAAGAAGACCTCCAGTATCTCGCGATAGGTCGTCACCTCCGGGTCAAAGGTGACCTGCACCACTTCCACGTGCCCCGTCTTGCCGGTGCACACCGCGTGGTAGTCCGGATCTGCCAGAAGACCGCCCATGTAGCCGGACTCCACCGAGCTCACGCCTTCCATTTCGTCGTACACCGCTTCCAGACACCAGAAGCAGCCCCCTCCGAGCGTTGCGGTTTCCATATCCCCACTGTACACCCCGCGGGGTCATAGCCCCGCCAGGAATTCCTCCAGCACTCGATTGAAACGGTCCGGGCTCTCCATCATCAGAAAGTGCCCCGAGCCTTCCCAGGCTTCGTACTTGCGAAGCAGCGGAAACACCGTGCGCAGCCGCGCTTCGAACCCCGGGCGCGTCTGCGCCGCGGACATGATCGCCATCACCGGCACGCGGTACGTCTCCCCGGCCTTCGGCGCTTCCAACGCGAACATGCCTTGCATCGCCGACGCCAGCACGTGCTGCGGTGTCGCCATCATCTTCGTGCGGATCTCCTCGCGTTGCGCCGGCGTGGTCTTCGCGGAGAACATTCCCTCGATCATTTTCTGCTGCGTGTCCCGGTAATTCGGCTCGCCCATCGATCGCAGGAAGGGCTCCATCTGCGCCTTCTGCCGCGCCCGCTCCGCGTCGTCTTTCGGGGCCTCCGGCATGTAAGCGTCCACCAGCACCAGAGCCTTCGTCCTGGCGGGAAACAGGCGCAGGAACGTCAGCGCCACCGGACCGCCCATGCTATGCCCCACCAGCACGGCGCGCGTCACTCCGGCGTCGCGCATCACCGCGTCGATGGCCCGCGCGAACCGCTCCTGCGTGTACGCCACCTCAGGCTTTTCGCTTTGCCCGTGCCCCGGCAGATCCACCAGCAGCGCGCGATGTTTTTCATACACCGGAGCTTGCCCGCGCCAGAACGTCAGGTCGCACGTCCAGCCGTGAATGAAGACCACGGCCTCCTGCCCCTTGCCGTAGCTTTCGTAGTGCACGCGCGACCCGTCGTACGTGGCATCCGCCGCCACTAAACCAGTCGCCAGAAAGAGTACAGTCATCCAAAGTCGCATCCCACGAGTATGCGGGACAGGCCTCCTGGCCTGTCCACCGTTGGGAGGCCGAAAGTGTACGGCTCCGCACCATGCATCATGGGCATTGACTTGCACTGTAGAATGCCTCAGGATTGACACAACCAGGAGGCAGAGATGGACAGATTGGTGATCAGAAGCAAGGAGCATCAGCAGGAGCTCTCCGGAATCGGCGCCCGGGAAAGCGAAATGGACATCAAAGACACTATCGGACAGCGAATCGACAAAGTGGGCACCAAACTGGAAGACCTCGCTGGAACCGGCGAAGGGGATTCCCCCGGCGGCTAAGCGACGCCCTAATACAGCAGATACCGCGTCCGCATCTCGGCGAAAGCGTTCACCGCATCCTGGAACGATTCCTGAATCGTGCGCGGGTCTTCCCCCGCTTGAATGCGCCGGATCGCGTCGTCGCTGCCAATCAGCCTCTTCCCTAAGCTGAAATCCACCTTCCCCGGATACAGCTTCTGGATCCCCACCGCGAGTTCCAGTCCCAACCGCGTGGCATCGAGCAGTTCCCGATTGGTGACCACAAAGCGCACGCCTTCCACCTTGACGCCTTTGAAAACCGATTCCGTCGGCGTGAAGCTGGTCGCGTACACACGCACCCCCGGAATCTGGCGCTGGTTGAGCAGCGTGGCCAGTTCCCTTCCCCCGATAAAATCAGCGCCGATCTGTTCGAACGGAGCGTCCGTCCCGCGCCCCACCGAGAAGTTTTTGGCGTACTCCATCAGGCACAGGCCGGGATACAGCATCGCCGCGTTGAGGCTGCGCATGTTGGGCGAAGGGTTGATCCAGGCCAGATTCGTCGAATCGAACCAGTCGCCGCGCTGCCAGTTCTGCATCGGGACCACCGTAAGATTCGCGCCGATGTGGTTTTCCGTGTTGAACAACTTGGCCAACTCGCCCATCGTCAGGCCGTGGCGCACTGGTTCGCCCGCCATATAGCCCACAAAGCTTTTGTTGGCCGCATCCATCATGGGGCCTTCCACGCGCGTGCCCGTGATCGGGTTGGGGCGGTCCAGAACATAGTAAGGAATGCCGGCCTTGGCAGCGGCTTCCAGGGCGTAAGCCATAGTGGTTTCGAACGTGTAAAAGCGCACGCCGACGTCCTGTATGTCGTACACCAGCACGTCAATCGCGTTCAACATCTCCGGCGTGGGCCGAGTGGTGGCCCCGTACAGGCTGAAGACCTTGATGTCCGTGGCGTAGTCGGTGGTGTCCTGAATTCCGGAGCGATCTTCTTTGCCAAGGAAGCCGTGCTCCGGCGAGAAGATGGCGGCGATCTTTACGCCCGCCTCGCGCATCACGTCGATATTGCGCCTGCCCTGCCGGTCGAGCCCGCTCTGGTTGGTGATCAGGCCGACACGCTTGCCCGCGAACGGCGCGAATTTCATTCCGGCCAGCACGTCGAGCCCGGTCAGCGTTGCCCCGTTGCGCACCACCTGGCGGCGCGCGCCCGGTCCCGTCAGATTGTCGTTGTATCCAGTCAGCGTCACACGCTGCCCGCGCAATCCCACGTTGGCCGCCACAATCGTCGCCACCTTCGCGCGCACCGGCGTCAGCGCCGGCCGTAGATCCGGATGGACGCTGTTGGCCAGCAGAATCACGTAGGTCTTCGTCAGCGGGTCGATCCACAGCGATGTGCCGGTGAAACCGGTATGCCCGAAGCTGCCGATGGGAAAGAGCTCCCCTCGATTGCCCGAGTGCGGCGAATCCACATCCCAGCCCAGACCGCGCAGGATGGGCTGATCGGGCGGCGTCTGCGGCTCGATGAACTTGGCCACGGTCAGCGGGCCGAACAGGCGGACGCCCTCCAGTTCGCCACCGTTGAGCATCATCTGGGCAAAGCGCGAAAGGTCGTCGGCCGTGGAGAAAAGTCCCGCGTGGCCGGCCACCCCGCCCATGTTGCGCGCCGTCGGGTCGTGCACCGTGCCGCGCAGCGGCGCACCGGTCTTCACCGGCCAGCGCTCCGTCGGCGCGATGCGCGGCAATAGCGCGGCGGGCGGCTGGAACATGCTTTCCTTCATCCCGATGGGCAGGAAGATATTCTGCCGCGCATACTCGGAGAGCATCTTGCCGCTCAGACGGTGCACCAGTTCGCCCAGCAGGATGAAATTGATGTCGCTATACACGTAGCGCGTGGCCGCTGGACCGCCCACCGCGAACGTGCACGCCAGCTTGATGCCCGTGTCGTAGCCGCTCCACGGGGTAGTCAGCGGCACGTCGGGTTGCAGGCCGGAGAAATGCGTGAACAACTGGCGCAGCGTGATCTCGCTCTTGCCTCCCTGAAACTCCGGGATGTAGTCGGTGATCTTATCGCTCAGGCGGAACCGGCCCTCCTCGAAGAGTTTCATCAGCGAGGACGTGGTGGCCACCACTTTGGTGAGCGACGCGCAATCGAAGACCGTGTCCAGCGTCATCGTCTCCGGCCGCGGCACCAGCGCACGCTTTCCGTAGGCCTTGCGGTAGACCACTTTGCCTTCATGCCCCACCAGCAGAACCGCTCCGGGCATACGGCCTTGTTCGATGGCCCGATTGATTACCTCGTCGAGCGCCGCCGCCCCCGAAAACTCCTGCGCGGACAGAGCGCCGGCGGCCAGCGCGGCGCACCAGAAAAGCTTCCTGCGTCCATGATAACCG
>JADGNS010000450.1 GCA_017883355.1 Candidatus Solibacter sp. | reverse complement strand
GGTTGGCGAACAGCGGCTGCAACGCGGCGCCGTCGGCAAACGGCAACGCCCGCGCCCCCGCCGCGGCGACATACGTGTGCGCCAGATCGTGTGTCTGTACCAGGCGCGCGGTCTTCGACCCGGCTTCCGTCTTCCCCGGCCAGCGCACAATCATCGGCACACGATAGCACTCCTCGTAGGGAAGCCAGCCCTTGATCCACATGCGGTGCGCGCCCACCATGTCGCCATGGTCCACCGTGAACGCCACCAGCGTGCGCTCCGCCTGACCCGTCTCATCGAGCGCCTTCAGCACCCTGCCGATCTGCGCGTCCAGTTGCTCCGTGTAGGCGTAGTAGTGCGCGCGGCTCTGCCGGACATCGTCCTCGGTCACCGCGCCCCAGGTCTCCGACTCGCGGCGGTGCAGGCCGGGCTTGCCGGCGAACGTGTCGGCGAAGCTCTTCGGCACCGGAATGGAACGCGGATCGTAGCGATCCAGGTACTGCTTCAGCGGCAGGTAGGGATCGTGCGGCTCCACGAAATGGACCTCCAGATGCCACGGCTGCGCGCCCTTGGCGAACCGCGCCATCATGCGCGACGCCAATTCCGCATTGCGCCACTCCGGTGTAGCCTCCTCCGGACCCTCTTTGTAGCCCCACATCGCGAAGGGCTCCGATCCCGGCCAGCGCATCATGCGCTCGTTCGTCACCTTCAGCCGTTCCGTGGAGCGCGGCACGCGGTCCGGGTCCAGATCCATCTTTTGCAGCAGCGCGGGATCGCAGCCGTTAATCCCGGCCACTTCGTGAAAACCGAAATCGAGCGGCGTGCGCAGGTAGCTGGCGTGCCACTTGCCGACATAGCCCAGGCGGTAACCCGCCTCGCGCAGACGCTGCGAGTAGAGCACCACATCGGAGTTCATGTCGCGATGCACGGAGGGCGGCGAGTGCACCTGGTTGTACACGCCGTTGTGCCAGTGATAGGCGCCGCTCAAGAGCATGGCGCGCGCCGGACAGCACACCGCCGACGGCGTATAACTTCGCTCGAAGAGCAGTCCCTCGCGCGCCAGCCGGTCGATGTTCGGCGTACGGCAGCCACTCCGTCCGGCGATGGTCGCCCACTGCTGCTGATCGGTCATGATATGCAGAATGTTCGGCCGCTGGGACGCGCCGGGCGTCTGCGCGGCGGCCGACGCCACCCCCGCCGCCCCCGCCAGAAAACTCCGGCGGTCCAGTCCCTGCTCCGGCATGCGCGTCACCTCCCGATCGCCTCCATTAGATCACCACTGTGGCCCGGACCGCAGTCCACCCTTCCCCAGCTCTTCTCCGCCCCTCTTCTCTCAAATGTCTTCTCTGCGCTTTCCTCTGCGGGGTACCCGCTTGCGGGTCCTGCGTCTCTGCGTTGAATCGTATCTCCCGCACCTCTGCGCGCCGCCGTTGTATACTTCTATCGACTTAGGCAAATCCATGAATACCTCCGATGCCCCTCATCGCCGCCAGTTCGTCCGCGCCGCACTGGCCACCGCCGCGTCGTACGGCCAAATCCTGGGGGCCAACGACCGCATACGCATCGGCGCCATCGGCACCGGTGGACGCGGCCAGTATCTGCTGAGCCAGTTGAAACTCGCCGAACAGAACGAGATCGTCGCCTGCTGCGACGTCTACGAACCGCGTCGGCTGGAAGCGAAATCGAAGTACGCCACCGCGGACGCACAGGACCATCTCGACTACCGCGAGATCCTCGACCGGAAGGATATCGACGCCGTCGTAATCGCTACGCCCGACCACTGGCACGTGCCCATCACCGTCGCCAGTGTGCGCGCCGGCAAAGACGTCTACTGCGAGAAGCCCGTCACCCACTCCATCGAAGAAGGCGCCGGGCTGATCGCCGCGGTGCGCGAGTCCAAGCGCGTGCTACAAATCGGACTCCAGCAGCGCAGTTGGGAGCACTTCGCGCAGGCCCGCAAGGAGATCATGGACGGCCGCCTCGGCCAGGTGACCATGATCCGCACCTACTGGTTCCAGAACCACATCCCGTCGATGGGCCAGGTGCCCTCCTTCAATATGGCCAAGCTCGACTGGAAGCGATTCCTGGGCTCTGCCACCGACCGTCCTTTCGATCCCGACCAGTTCGGCAACTGGCGCTGGTATTGGGATTTCGGCGGCGGCGCGATGACCGATCTCTTCGTCCATTGGGTGGATGTCGCTCACTGGATCATGAACGACGACACGCCCACGCGCGCCACCGCGACCGGCCTGAAGGCAGTCCTGGTGCAGCGCCAGACGCCGGACACCATGAGCGCGGCGCTGGCCTACGGCAAGGTTGTGGTGGAATTCGATAGCGCGCTGCTGGGCTACATCGAAGGCGGCGGCCTGATGATTCGCGGCACCAAGGCGGCCATGCGCCTGTGGCGCGGCGGCTTCGCGGTCTATGGCGAACTGAGGAACTACAGCGAAAGACCCGATCCGGCTAACCCCATCCTGGAAGTGAAATCCAAGGAGGATGGCACGCTGCCGCACATGAAGAACTTCCTCGAGTGCGTGCGCACCCGCGCGACCCCCAACGCCAGCGTCGAGATCGGCGTCTCCGCCGCGCGCGCCGGACATGTGGCCAACATCGCCATGCGCGGCAACGGCGTGTGGATGGGATAATTCCGTCATGCGCATGCCGTTGCTCTGCACCGTCGTCTTCTGCGCGCTGGCCCGCGCTCAGGATCCGAACGCGATCGATCTCAAAGCGCCCGAGATCGCCCTTTGGCCCAACGGCGCCCCCGGCTCCGAAGGCGTCACCGCCAAAGAGGAATGGATCCCCACCACCGATGGCTTCCACCGCGTGCGCAACATCCATCAACCGTCGATCACCGTGTTCCTGCCTGCCAAAGACAAAGCCACCGGAGTGGCATATGTGATATGTCCGGGGGGCGGCCACAATTACCTGGTAATGGATCTGGAAGGCGCCAACGTGGCGCTGCGCCTCAACGCCATGGGGATTGCCGCGTTCATCCTCAAAAGCCGTTTGGCCAACACCAAGGACTATCACTATAAGGTGGATGTGGAATCGCTGGCCGACGCGCAGCGCGCCATCCGTATGGTGCGCTTTCGCGCGCACGAGTGGGGTGTGGACACGGCGCACGTCGGTATCATGGGCTTCTCCGCCGGCGGCGAACTGGCCGCCTACGCCGAGACCCGCTGGGACCGCGGCAAGCCGGATTCCGCCGACCCCGTGGACCGCCAGAGCTCGCGCCCCGATTTCGCCGTCCTCGCTTATCCGGGCGGCAATCCGGCGAACCTCACGGTCACCAAGGAAACGCCCGCCACGTTCATCGTGGTCAACAACGACGATGGTCTGGCCCCGGCCAGTGCCGGCTATTACGCCGCGATCCGCAAAGCCGGCGTCCCCGTGGAACTCCACGTGTACAACCGCGGCGGCCACGGCTTCGGCATGACCGGCCGCACCCCCGCCTTCGCCCAACTCCCCGTCTCCGGCTGGCCCGGACGCTTTCAGGAGTGGATGGTGGACATGGGCTTTCTGCCGCGCTGAACACCCGCGTCTGACTGCAGCCAACGGTGGCAGTGTCGCAGGCGGTATGATGAATGCTCGTGGACAGAAAAGACCTCCAGGAGCTTTCGAAGGTCAGGCTGAAAGAGGCGACCGCCTTGCTTAAGCTGGGATTGTTCGATGGTGCCTATTATCTGGCTGGCTACGCGGTGGAGTGTGCGCTCAAGGCCTGCATCGCAAAGGCAACTCAGCGGTATGAATTCCCAGACCGGACGAGGGTGCAGGACAGCCATTCTCACAAATTAGTGGACCTAATCAAGGTTGCGGGTCTTGATGAGGCGCGTGTCGAGCAGGCTGGCAAGGACTCAGACTTCCGCAGAAATTGGGATGTTATTCGGGCGTGGTCTGAGCAGAGCCGATACCGAAGAAATAGTCCCGAATCCGCGCAAACACTCCTGGCGGCAGTTGGGGACAGGCGACACGGGGTAATTTCATGGATAAAGCTGCAATGGTAAGTCTGGATATCGAAAAGGGAGCCGACCTCCTCGACGCTCTGGGGCGCGCGAAGGTAAAAGTCGCTGTGGCGCTATGGGCGTATTTATCCGAGTACGAAGATTGGCGGCTGGTAGTCGCGGCACGTCAGTTCAATTCGCTTGATCTCAGAGACGCGTATGGCCTGCTCCACGACTCTCTAGCTCCTGCGGGATTCACCCCCCGGAACACCCCGCCAATCATGATCCTTCCTATGGCCGATCCGTTTATTAGAGAGCTACGTCGACTCTTCGGGAAGACGAGGAGCGTCGAAGGACTGCGCCTTGGTGGCCAGATGATTGGCGACCGCTTCGTCCAAGACGCGTACGTCTACCGGATTTCGTAGATCGCCGACGGACATTCCCTGGAGGAGACCGCTTGCATCGTTCCGCACTTGCCTGCCTTTTCTTGAGTGCCGCTTTCGCGCAGGCGCCCTACACAACGTGGCGCGACTATGCCGGTAGCGCCGATTCCGCGCAGTACTCCGGACTCCGGCAGATCAATCGCGCCAACGTGAGCCAGTTGCAGGTTGCCTGGGTCTACCCGACCGGGGACGGCGCGAAATACTCCTTCAACCCGATCGTCGTCGATGAGCTGATGTATGTATTGGGTAAGGGCAATTCGATTGTGGCGCTCAACGCCGCCACCGGGAAAGAAGTCTGGAGCTACTCGCCGGGCGCGGACACGAAGATCATCACCAATCGCGGGATCAACTACTGGGAAAGCAAAGGCCGCTCCGAGCGCCGCCTGCTGTTTGCCAGCAACCACTTCCTGCGGGCCATCGATGCCCGCACCGGAAAGCCAATTCTGTCGTTCGGCGAGGGCGGCAGCGTCGATCTGAAACAGGGGCTCGGCCGCGATCCTACGACCATCTCGCTGGTCCAGTCCACTACACCGGGGCGGGTCTTTGAAGACCTGCTGATTCTGGGGTCGGCGACCAATCAGGGGTACGGATCGGCGCCCGGCGACATCCGCGCCTTCCACGCGCGCACCGGCAAGCTGGTCTGGACCTTCCACACCATCCCGCATCCCGGCGAGTTCGGATACGATACCTGGCCGAAGGATGCGTGGCAGAGCGTCGGCGGCGCTAACGTGTGGGGCGAGATGTCGCTCGACGCCCAACGCGGCATCCTCTACGCGCCCACGGC
>JADGNS010000449.1 GCA_017883355.1 Candidatus Solibacter sp. | reverse complement strand
GGCCGCGGGCTGTTGAGGCGCGGGCTGCTGAGGAGCGGGTTGCTGCGGGGTGGTCGCCGACGGCTGCTGGGCTACCGGGAGTTGTACCGCGGGCTGCTGAAGAGCGGGTTGCTGCGATACCGAGGGGCTCGACTTCGCCACGCCCGGCGGCCGCGAAGGAACGCGCGGACCGGCATTCCCGGGTGCGGAAACGGGAGCGGGAGCCTGCGACACCGGCAGCGAAACGGCCGGCTGCTGCGGCTGTGGTTCGGGCTGCGAGGCTGGCTGCGCGGCGACTGGAGCGGGAGGCTCGACAACCGGTTGCGCGACAGGTACAGCGACCTTCGGCGGCGCCGCTCCGGTCTTTTTCCACGGAGCAATCGCCACCACAGCCACGATGGCCAGCACCGCGACCACCGCGCCGAGGCCCATCCAAGCCCCCCGGTGGCTTCGCGCTGGCGCGGGTTGCGCGGCAATCCCCGGCTGTCCCGCGGGCACGGCGGCAACGGGACGCGCTCCTGCCGGAGGCGCCGCAGGCGCCGTGACAGCGGACGCCGGATTCAATTCGGCAGCCACGTTGGACAGCGCGTTACGCAACGCCTTAGCGGTCTGAAAGCGCGCATCGGCGTCTTTCGCCACCGACATCAGAATCACATCGTTGAGCAGTTTCGGCAGCCGCGGATCGACGGTGACGGGCGGTATCGGCGTGCCCTGCAAATGCGCCGACATGATGGCGAACTGGCTGTCGCCATCGAAAGGCCGCTTGCCCGTTACCAACTCGTAGAGCGACACGCCGACCGAGTAGAGGTCGGAACGCGCGTCCGGCGCGGTGACGCCCTGAATCTGCTCCGGGGACATATAGTACAAGGACCCGACCGTGGTTCCCGTCTGCGTGAGCTTGTGATCGGCGGACGAGCGGGCGATGCCGAAATCCATCAACTTCACCACTCCCCCGGTGGTCAGCATCATGTTGGCCGGCTTGATGTCGCGATGCACCACGCCGCGGGCATGCGCGTACTCCAGCGCGGAAAGCACCTGCATGATGTAGTCCACGGCTTGCGCGGCGGGCAGCGGACCATCCTTGAGTTTCTGGTCCAGCGTGACGCCTTCGACGAACTCCATCAGCATGAGGAGCTGATTCTCCACCCGCACGGCGGTGTGCAGGGAGGCGATATTGGGATGCTCCAGGCTGGCCTGGACTTTGATCTCGCGCAAGAAACGGTCGGCGAGGTCGGGCTGGTTGACCAGATCGGGAAGCAGCACCTTCATGGCTTCCACACGGTCCGAAATGACATTGCGGACCTTGTACACCTGCCCCATACCCCCGGCGCCCAGGATTCCAACAACCTGGTAGTCGCCGATGGTGGAACCAATCTCGAGATTCATGATTCGCCTATTTGTTGGATACCGTGTCGCCGACTTTCGCCGGACCGGCCCCGGTGAACTTGCCGACGGCGGAGGATGCGTCCACTTCGGTGATCTTGAGGAGTCCCACGGCGTCAACCACACTGCGGATGACTCTGCCCGTGGCGGGGTCTTTCACGTCGCGGACCTTGCGATTGATGGCCAGGGTGTCGCCCACCTTGATGCCGTCCTTGCTGCCGACATTGACGATGATGGTGCCATCGGGCGAAACATCGGCCACCAGGCCGTCAATCTTGATGACCTGGACGGGCGCGGTGGGCAGCGACGCCGCCTTCTGATCCAAACCGTGAGCCACGTCCGTGGTCGCCTTGTTGACGGCCGTGCCCAGAATGGTATTGGCAAAGTTGGAATTCTTCATGTCGAGCGCGCCACCGCCCCAGCCGCTGGAACTTCCGCCGGCGCCCAGAATGCCGGCGCCGCTGCGCGACTCTTCGCCATGACCTTGGACACTGGCAAGGATTTCGGCGGTACTGGTGTCGATCATGCGCGCCGTAACCGTGCACACGGCGGTGGATTTGGATGTCTTCACTCCGCCGAGTCCGAAGCGGTTGAGCGTTCCGGATGCCGCCCCGCCGCCGACGGCGGTGCTTTTGTCGTCACGTCCGAACTGAGTGATGCTGCCGATGATGATGGCATCGACTCCCAGAATGCGGGCGATCTTGGCGGCGCTACCGGGATCGGCGCGGTCGCTATTGGAGAAATTCTGTTCCGCGATGATCTTGTCGAGCTGTTTGCGTTCGATGACGGAGTAGACTCCATCGTTAACCAGCTTATCCACCAGGATGTCGGCGATGCCTTTGCCAATATCCTGGTTGGTGCCAAAGAGCGCGGCGACGTTGCTCTGCACGGTCGCATAGTCGAAGTTCATGACCGCGACGCGCTTTTTCTGCTGCGCGGGCGCCGCGGCAATCAGAGTAAAGAACAGTGCGAAGGTGGCAATCCTCGAAGTGAGCCTCATGAGCCAACAATAGGCCAATCGGCAGGGGCGAGTCAACGGCTTAAGTACCACTCCACGGAAAAGAGTCTTCGCCACTTTGGTCAATGGCATGAGCCACTTTGGCGAGAATCTCGACGGGGAGGGGCCGGTCCACGCGGATTACGGTGGCGCGCGGGCCGGCAGGCCGCCAGCGATGGAACATGCGCGGCGCGGGGAAACCGGCGAAAATGCTGACCAGGGGAACCCCGCAGGCGGCGGCTACGTGCTGTCCGGCGGAATCGTAACCCACATACAGTGCGCTGCCGGCGATGATTTGGGCGAAGCCTGCGAAGCTTCCGTCCCAGAAGGTGGCACGCGCGCCGGAACGGGCGACGGCACGTTCCACGCGGGCAGCCTCTTCGCCGCCGGCGCCCTTATCGATCCACAGGGGAGCTCGGGCGGAGAGGAGGGCGAGGAGTTGTTCTTCGAACGGGTCCGGGATACGCTTGGCGGGATTTTCGCCCACTCCCAGGCTGACGGCGATGTAGGGGGTAGCGGACAGGCTGGAGGCCTGTCCCACTGGGGCCACGTAGGGGGCGGCATTAGGGACGCCGAGGGTTTCCAGCGCCCATTGGGCAGCGAGGGCGGGCAGGTTGAGGCTGCCGGCGCCGCCGTAGGCGCGGCTTTCGAACAGGTGGTAGCGACCTTCCGGACAGATCGGCAGGAGGCCGAGTTGGGTGAGGCGGGAATCGGGGTCGATCACCAGGCAATCCGGGTCCGCGGCCAGCCGCTTGAGCTCGTCCCACACGGCGAGACGCTCGCGCAGACTGCCGCGCCGGTACTCGACGGCGGCATGACTCAGGCGCGCGTCGGCGGCGAACATTTCGAAATTCTTGGACGGGCCGGCGAACACGATCGCGGCATTGGGGAAGGCCTGCCTGGCCGCGGCCAGCAGCACGCTGGTCACCGCAACGTCGGCCCCCAGGGTGACGCGGGAGAGCACCAGCAGGCGTTTGGGTTCCCAGGTCACCGGCCGCGTGCGGCGGACGCGCTGATAGCGCGCCACCAGTTCCGCCGGGTTCAGCCCGGCGCCCGGTGATGAAGCCTCGATGGCCTGGGAAAACAGGCGCGCGTAGACGTCGCAGAGCGCGGGTTCGAAGCGGTCGCCGAGGCCCTCTACCAGAATTCCAAAGAGCGCCTTGGAGCAGGGCTCCTCCAGCAGGCTGCGGGGGAGTTCCAAGGGCGGATTGCCCGCGATGCACTGGTCCAGCAGTTGGCGCGCGACCTGCTCACACGAAGTACTTTTCAATCAGAATCCCCAATTTCTGTTTGGTGGCGGCGGGCACCGTGGCGCGGTCGGTGAGGATGGCGTGGGCCAGCGCGGAGCCGCACTTGCAGGCGCGCGCCGCGGGCATCTCGGCAACCGCCTCGGCCACCACGCGGCAGGCGTTCTCGGCATTCTTGACCAGGTTGGCGATGATGTCGTTGACGGTGACGGCGTCGTGTTCGGGATGCCAGCAATCGTAGTCGGTCACCATGGCGACGGTGACGTAGCAGATTTCGGCTTCGCGAGCCAGCTTCGCCTCTTGGAGGTTGGTCATGCCGATGACGTCCATGCCCCAACTGCGATAGACGTTGGATTCGGCCTTGGTGGAAAACGCCGGGCCTTCCATGCAGAGATAGGTGCCGCCCTGCTTGACGTTGACGCCGGCCACACGGCAGGCGGCGTTCAGCACGCCGCTCATCTGGGGGCAGATGGGGTCGGAGAAGCTGATGTGCGCCACCAGGCCTTCGCCGAAGAAAGTGGAGACGCGGCCGCGGGTGCGGTCGAAGAACTGGTCGGGGAGCACGAAATCCTGCGGGCGATGCTCCTCCTTGAGCGAGCCCACGGCGCTGAGGGAAATGATGCGCTCCACGCCGAGGGATTTCATGCCGTAAATATTGGCTCGGAAGTTGATCTCCGAGGGCGAGAGGCGATGGCCGCGCCCGTGGCGCGCCAGAAACGCGACGTTTCGCCCGGCCAGCGTACCCAGCACGTAGTTGTCCGAGGGGCTGCCGAAGGGTGTGGTGATGTTGAGTTCTTCCTGGGCTTCAAAACCCGGCATGGTGTAGAGCCCGCTGCCGCCGATGATTCCGATTTCCGCTTTCAATGGGTGCACTCCTGAATCAGTTCCAACAGCACGCCTCCGGTGGAGGCGGGATGGATGAAGACGTAAATGTGGCCTCCCGCGCCGGTGCGGGGTTCGTTGAGCAGCCGCGCCCCGTTGGCTTTGAGGCGGGACACGGCGGCGTTGAGGTCCGGCACGCGCAAGGCGACGTGGTGCAACCCCGGCCCGCGCTTTTCGAGGAACTTCGCGATAGGCGAATCGGGGGAGGTGGGCTGCAGCAGTTCCACGCGCGAGTCTCCCGCCGGCAGCATGGCGACCTCCACCTTCTCGGTGAGGACGGTTTCGCGATGGGCAACGGCGAGGCCGAGCGATTCGTAGAAGGCGATGGAGTCGGCGAGGCTTTGGACGGCGATGCCGAGGTGGTCAATGGTGGGGGCAGTTGACAGACCACACAAGGCGATGGTCTGTCCCACCTTGACTTGATTAATAGCTTCCACCAATTCGGGGATGCCTTTGCCTTCGGTCGCCACCGTGTGAAGGATGGGGCAGGCGAAGCCCTCGGCGTGAAGCTCCAGTTCCACGCGGTTGGCGCCGGGGTGATCGCTCTTGTTGACCACGAAGATGTCGGCGATCTCCATGATGCCGGCCTTGAGCGCCTGCACCTCGTCGCCGGTTCCGGGTACCAGGGTGACGATCGACACGTCGGCGGTGCGGATGATGTCCACTTCGTCCTG
>JADGNS010000448.1 GCA_017883355.1 Candidatus Solibacter sp. | reverse complement strand
CCCGCGACGCCGAACCGCGGGACGAGGACGATCTCCGCGAGCACGATGCCGGCCACGGCGCCCAGTGTGTTGCAGCCGTAGAGGCGTCCGAGCACGTGGCCGAAGGTGGCGTTCGCGCGCGTCAAGCGGCAGACGCTGGTGAGCACACTGCCGACCAACGGCAACGTTGAGCCATCGTTCTGGCAGGCGGTGCGCGCGGAAACCGGCGGTGTGGTGGGCCCGGCGCCTGTAGAGAACGGGCAAGCAGTGGCCGCGGGCACCGTGATGGCCGTCATCAGCGACGCTTCGCTACAGGCCGGCATCGACACGGCGCAGGCCAAACTGGACGAGGCGCGGGCCAACCTGGCGTCGCAGGAAGCCGGCGGCAAGCCCGCCGAATTCACCGACATCGGCAACCTGCTGGCGCGGGCGGAGTTCGATCTGGCGCAGGCGCGGAAGTCCCTCGCCACTCTGGAGCGCCTGGTGGCGCAGCACGCGGTCACGCAGCAGGAAGCCGACGCGGCGCGCGAGAAGGTGCAGCAGAGCGAACTGGAAATCGCCGGACTGGAGAAACGGAAAAGCACGCTGGTCACGCCGACCGAAGTGGCGGCGGCGCGGGCGCGCGTTGGGGACGCCGAGACGGCGCTCAAGCTGGCGCGGCAGCGCGCCGCGCTCTCGGTGGTGCGCTCGCCGATGGCGGGTGTGGTGTATGGACGCGAGGTGCGCCAGGGATCCTACGTGAACCCTGGCGATCCGATCGCCAATGTCGGACGCGTGGATCAATTGCGCGTCCGCGTGTACGTCGATGAACCGGAACTCGGGCGGGTGGCCGTGGGTCAACCCGTGACCATCACGTGGGACGCGCTGCCCGGGCGGCAGTGGCACGGCCAGGTGGACAAGAAGCCGGTGGCTATCCAGGCGCTGGGATCGCGCCAGGTGGGGGAAGTGGTGTGCTCCATCGAGAACGAGGGACGCGCGCTCATTCCCGGCGCCAACGTGAATGCGGAGATCCGCACGGCGGTGGTGGATCACGCCATGGTGATTCCCAAAGAGACGCTGCGTCACGATTCGCAGGGCGACTATGTATTCGTGCTGCAGGGCGGCGCGGTGGAGCGGCGGGCGGTGAAGAAGGGGGCATCCAGCCTCACCATAGTGCAGGTGTTGGATGGGCTGAGCGATACCGATGCGGTGGCGCTGCCTTCGGACACACCGCTAAAAGTTGGCGACCGCGTGGCTGCCACGATGTAGAATAGCAGCTTAATGTCTCCAACAGCAGAAGGCGCCGGCGGGCAGAAATACGCGTGGTGGCGGGAGTTGACCGGTTACCACTGGTTCGTGCTGAGCGTGGCCAGCATGGGCTGGATGTTCGACACGATGGCGCAGCAGTTGTTCAACCTGGCGCGCAAGCCGGCCATCAAGGAACTGTTGGGGGCGGGCGCCAGCAACGCGACCATCGATCAACAGGCGGCGTGGGCGACGTCGATCTTCATGATCGGGTGGGCCATCGGCGGGGTTATCTTCGGCATTCTGGGCGATCGCATCGGGCGCGTCAAGACGATGACGATCACGATTCTGAGTTACACGATCTTCACGGGCCTGAGCGTGCTCTCCACCAGTGTGTGGAACTTCAACGTGTTTCGTTTCCTGTGCGGCCTGGGCGTGGGCGGACAGTTTGCGGTGGGCGTGGCGCTGGTGGCCGAAGTAGTGCCGTCGCGCGCACGGCCGTACACGCTGGGGTTCGTGCAGGCGACGTCGGCGATCGGCAACATGATCGCCGCCATGACGGGAATCGTGGTGGGACAGATGGAAGCGGCGGGCACAATCACCGGCGCGTGGCGATGGGAATTCCTGGCGGGCGCGGTGCCGGCGCCGCTGGCCTTTGTCGTCTTTAAGAAATTGAAGGAGCCCGATTCGTGGCTCAAGGCGCGCGGCGAAAAGAAGAAGATGGGCTCCTACGGCGAGTTGTTCAGCGATCCGCGGTGGCGGCGCAATGCGATCGTCGGATTTCTGCTGGCCTTCGCCGGCGTAGTCGGCTTGTGGGGCATCGGGTTCTTCAGCTACGATCTATTCCGCCCGGTGCTGGAACGGACGTTCGCGGCGCAGGGTCTGGCCGGCAAAGCGCTGGCCGGCAAGGTGACGACGTGGATCGGGGTGACTTCCCTGCTGCAGAACATCGGGTGCTTCTTCGGCATCTACGCGTTCACGTACCTGACGCACTATACGGGGCGTAAGAAGGCGTTCGCGATCGCCTTCCTGGCGGCGATGGGCATGACTTCGTACACCTTCTGGAACCTGAAGCAGATCAGCGACATCTTCTGGATGATTCCGTTGATGGGTTTCGCGCAGCTTTCCCTGTTCGGCGGATACTCCATCTACCTGGCCGAGTTGTTCCCGACGCGGTTGCGCAGTACCGGCACGAGCTTCTGCTACAACGTAGGGCGCTTCGCCGCGGCGGCGGGTCCGTTCACGCTGGGCTACCTGACCAAGGATGTGTTCGGTGGCTACGCGGAACCCATGCGCTACGCAGGGGTGGCGATGAGCCTGGTGTTCCTGGTGGGGCTCGCCGCGCTGCCGTTCGCCCCCGAGACCAAGGGGCAGCCGCTCCCCGAATAGGGGCTCCCCGCAGTTTGCAGGCACTGCGCGGGGGAAATTCCGGCGTGCGGACCTTTGGTTCACGCGCGGGTCTTTCAATTTTCCAAATTTGGAATCTCAAAGTCTCAAAACCATGTAAACGCGTTCAAGAAAAAGGGATAAAGGGATTCCATTAATACGTGACCTGTGATAGTATCACCTGCGGTGAGTTTCGTAACGCTAGTGAAATCAACACTAATTTAGGGGAGGTTGCGTGAGAAAACAGTTAGCCAAGACGCTATCGCTGCTGTGCCTGCTCGCTCTGCCGGCACTGACGCAGGAGTTTCGCAGCACCATCTCGGGTCACGTCACGGACGCGAGTGGCGCCGCCGTACCAAACGCAAAAATAAGTGCCGTAAACGTGGACAATAACGAGACCACGGCGGCAACCACGGACGGCGCTGGCGCCTACGCCATCCCGTTCCTGCGCCCGGGCAATTACAAGGTGACTGCCGCGGCCGCCGGGTTCAAACAGTACACGCAGGACAAGCTCATTCTGGAAGCCGCAAAAGTGAGCGGCATCGACATCCATCTGGAAGTCGGCGGCGTCAATGAGAGCGTGGAAGTCACGGCGGATGCCGTGGCCTTGGATACCCAGTCGGCCACGCGCTCTGCCATCATCACCACGCAACAGGTTGCGGAAATGCCTTTGAACGCCCGCAACCCGTACATGCTCGGCGCCATGATGGCCGGCGTCACATTCAACGGGGCGGCCATCTGGCAGCGCCCGTTCGACAACGGCGCCATCGCGCAGTGGTCGATGAACGGCGGCCGCGATTCCTCGTCCGAATTCATGCTCGACGGCGCGTCCAATAACGGCCAGATGGGCGGCAACAACGTCGCCTATGTGCCCAACGTGGATGCGGTGCAGGAATTCAACGTGATGGCCAACATGTACGATTCGCAGTATGGCCACACCGGCGGCGGCATCATGAACGTGGTGCTGAAGAGCGGCACCAACACCTTCCATGGCGCCGCGTATGAGTATATGCGCCGCATTTCGCTGGACGCGAATACGTTCCAGAACAACGCCATCGCCAAGCCGAGAACAAACCACTATCTGGATCAATACGGCTTCGAGGTGGAGGGACCGGTCCGCGTTCCGGGCCTTCTGAAAAAAGATGGCGCGGTCAAGCTGTTCTACATGGGCGCGTTTGAGAATTACCGTGAGGGCACGCCCAACCCGCTGATCGTTTCCTATCCGGAAGCCGAAATGCGCACGGGCAATTTTTCCAAGTTGGTGACTTCCTCCAACCAGCCCATCACCATTTACGACCCGTTTACCGCCACCTACGACGCCGCCGGCAACATCCTCACCAACCGTCAGCCCTTCCCCGGGAACATCATTCCGACGAACCGGATCAATCCGATTGCCCTGGCCGTCACCCAGTACATGCCGTTGCCGAACCGGGCAGCGCCCGCGGGGTTCCGCTACGCCAATGGCAACCTCTCGCTTCCCGCGTATTTCGACGCGGACAAGTTCTATAACCTGATCCTGAAGTTCGACTGGAACTTCGGCAACAAGCACCGGGCGTTCTTCCGGCATGCTTCCAACGACCGTACGGAAGACCGCGCCGGCAACGGCATCGACAACAAGCCGGGCACCGACGGCCAACAGCCCTTCCAGCGCATCAATGACGCCTACGTGGTGGACTGGATCGGCACCGTATCGCCCACCTTCATCCTGAACGCGCGCGCCTCCTACAACCGCTTCATCGAGAAAGGGTACGGCGCGGCCAATACGGGGTTCGATATGTCCTCCCTCGGCATCTCCAAATCCCTGCTGGCCACCCTTCCCAGCCCGGTGTACTTTGGCGCATGGAGCTTCGACAACGGTTACCAGACCCTGGGCCGCAGCCAGAGCAACAACTTCACCGACACGTTCGAACTGATGCTCAGCGCCACCAAGGTCACCGGTTCGCACACCATCAAGGCGGGCTTTGACATTCGCCAGATTAATTACCTGATCGAGAACACGGGGAACATCCTGCAGTTCAGTCAGAACAGCTCCTGGACGCAGAGAGTCTACAACGTGGGTGAAGCCACCAGCGGCGATGGCTACGCGTCGTTCCTGCTGGGCATCACCGGCGGATCTTCGTCCTATCCGCTGTATCCGTGGTGGAAGCAGTATTATGCCTCCCCCTACATCCAGGACGATTGGAAGGTCTCCCGGCGCCTCACCTTGAACCTTGGACTCCGTTGGGACTTCAACGGTCCCCAGTTCGAGAAGTGGAACCGCCTGAACGGGCCATTCGACCCGAACGTGGCCAGCCCGATTGCGGCGCAGGTTGTCGCCAACGTGGCAGCCATGAAGGCAACCGGCACCGTGTTTCCGGCTAACCTCACAACCCAATACAACAACCTGGCAAACCTGAAGGGTGGTCTCACCTTCGCGGGTGTCGGCGGCCAGGGACGTTCGCCGTTTACGATGAGAAAGAAGGGGTTCGAGCCGCGCGTGGGCTTCGCCTATCAGCTCGGTGAAAAGCTGGTGATGCGCGGCGGTTTCGGCCTGTACCACTCCAACCCGAACAATGACATTCAGCGGACCAACGGCTTC
>JADGNS010000447.1 GCA_017883355.1 Candidatus Solibacter sp. | reverse complement strand
CCCGGAAGCTGAAGCCACTCCGTTTCACGCCTTCGCCAACTCCCCGGCGTGCGTCTGGATCTTGCGCACCGCCTCGGCAATTTGCTCCATGTCGCCGCGATCGCCCAGCAGCATGTTTTGCGTGAACCAGACGGCCTCCGTGCACAACCGGTCGTTGGCTGGGCAGTGGTTCTTCTCTTCCCACTGCTTGAGCCGCTGCGCGGGGAAGAGCCGCTGGTAACCGCGGGAGTTCAGCACCTCCCTGACGAACGTCTGCGAATTCAGCGGGCTGTAACCGCCGGAGCCCGGGATTCCCTCCGCACCCAGGGCCTTGAGAAACGTGTCGCGCTTCAAGCCGGCGAAAGCTTCCGGATTGTAGCGCAGCATGTACAAGTGATAGGCATTGGTCGTGCAGCCTTCGTACTGGCGCGCGGGCGTGATGCCCTTGATCTCGCGCAGCATGGAAGTCAGGTACCGCGCGTTCTCCCTCCGTCGCCGCGCCTGTTGCTCGATGCGCTCCATCTGCGCCAGCAGAATCGCGGCTTGAAACTCGGTCAGCCGCAGGTTGGTGCCGCTCCCGGCGTAGGTAAAATTAGTGCCGATGAATTTGAGGCCGCTGCCGTTGTTGTGGAAGGCGTAGGCCCGCTCCCGTAGATCCGGATCGTTAAAGAGAATCGCGCCGCCCTCGCCGGAGTTGAGGTTCTTCGACGCCTGGAAACTGAAGCAGCCGGTATCGCCCCAGGTCCCCACCTTGCGGCCCTTCCATTCCGCCAGGTGGGCCTGGCAGGCATCCTCGATCAGCGGAACCTTGTGCTTGCGCGAGAGGCCGAGCAGCGCATCCAGGTCGCTCACATTGCCTCCCAGGTGTACCGGCACGATCGCGCGCGTGCGCCCGGTAATCGCCGCTTCCACCTGGCGCGCATCCATCTGGAACGTTTCGGGGTCCGTATCCACGAAGACCGGCAGGGCGTGCTGGCGCAGCACTACGTTGAGCGTCGCGATGAAGGTGTACGGCGGAATGATCACTTCGTCGCCGGGTTCCACCCCTATAACGTTGAGCGAGATGAAAAGCGCGGCGGTGCCGTTGCAGGTGGCCAGGCAATCTTTCGCCCCCGTCATGCGCGCGTACTCCTGCTCGAACTTCTTCACGTTCTGCCCGTTGCCGCGGAACCACTTCCCGCTGTGCAGAACGTCCATCAGGGCGCGCTCCTCGGCTTCGCCCGAAACCGGCCACGCAGGGAACGGCTGCGGGCGGACCTTCGATCCCCCCAGCAGGGCAGGCTTGCCCGCATCGGCGGCGGACGCCTGCAAGGCCACACCCGCGGCGGAAGCGCCGGTCAGAAAACCGCGACGGCTCAAATGGGACTTCATACCAACTCCTTTTCCCGTACGGCGAGGGAACATGGAACGGCCCGTCAGACTGCCTTCCAGGATACAATGCGGCGTGCATCCCGCGGCCTTATTTTATATTAAGATATAGATATCAGAATTTGTTGCGCCCCGCTTAGCGACGCGGAATTTCGATTCCCGGCTTGGGGACGCAAAGGGTCGAATGGAGGTTTTATGTCGCGCTGGAGTCTTGCGCTTCTCTTGACCTGTGCCTGCGGTTTGCACGCACAGGAATACCGTTCCACGCTGACTGGACGCATCACCGATCCCACCGGGTCCGGGGTGCCGGCCGCCAAGGTAACGGCCACGAAAATCGATACCAACACCCATTTCCCTACTGTTTCCGGACCGGAAGGGTTCTATACCCTTCCCCAGTTGCCTCCGGGTACGTATGAGCTGGCCGCGGAAGTTTCGGGCTTCAAGAAATATGTCCAGTCGGGCATTGAACTGGCCAGCAACTCCCGTGTCGGTGTGGACGTTCAGCTTACATTGGGTGCGGCCACCGAGAGCGTCACCATCACCTCGGACGCTCCGCCGCTGCAGACCGTGTCGGCGTCGGCCGGGCAGGCCATCACCATGAAGGAAGTGGAGAACCTTCCCATCAACGGGCGCGCTCCCATGGACCTGGCTGTGATGGCGTACGGCGTGGTCAACACCGGCGTCAGGGACCAGAACCGTCCGTATGAAAACGGCGGGTTCTCCGCCCTCGCCATGGGCGGAGCGGGCAACGGGAACAACGAAGTGCTGACCAACGGCGTTCCCATCACGGGCACCGTGGGAGTCACTGGCCGCCGGGCCGGATTCAGCCCTCCGGTGGACGGCGTGGCGGAAGTGAAGGTGGACGTGCTGAACGTCGACGCGTCATTCGGCGGCGCCGGCGGCGGCACGGTCCAGATCATCACCAAGAGCGGCACCAACGGACTCCACGGAGCCATGTCGGAATTCAACCAGCGGCGCAGTTTGAATGCCACCCCGTTTTTCACCAATGCGGCCGGCGGCCAGAAGACCGACTTCAAGCAGAACCAATGGGGCATCTCCGTGGGCGGACCACTGTGGGTGCCAAAAGTGTTTGACGGGCGCAACAAAGTGTTCTGGTTCTTCAACTACGAAGGCCATAAGAACAGCGAGCCTTTGCCCACTTACACTACCGTTCCCACGGCAAAAGAGCGCACCGGCGACTTTTCCGAACTGCTGGCCCTGGGTTCCACCTATCAACTGTACGATCCCTACTCCGCAACGCTTTCGGGCAGCGTGGTCAAGCGCACCCCTTACGCCGGCAACCTGCTTCCCAGTAGCCGTTTGAACCCCGTGGCGCAGAAGTACCTGGCCTTTATTCCAGGCCCGAATTTCAACTACGGCGCCAAAGACTTCTCCAGCAACTACTTCAGCCCGCTCACCACCAACAACTCCTACTACGCATATTCCGGCAGACTGGATTTCGAGCTCAGCAGCCGGAACCGGCTGAGCACCAGCATCCAGAACAGTTTCTGGAGTCAGAACTCTGGCATCCTGTTCGACAATATCTCTCGCGGAGAAATCGGTTCGCGCGCCATCTGGGGCGGCATGGTGGATGACGTCCACACCTTCTCGCCCACCGTGGTGGCCAATCTGCGCGCCGGATTCAGCCGCTATCGCGCGTACTATGACCAGAGCAGCATCGGGTTCGACTCGACCACGCTGGGTTTCCCCTCCTACATCACAGCCAACGCCACCAAGCAACTGATGCCCGTCTTCAATCTGAACGACGGCTTCTTTTCGTCCAACCCGACCACTAACATGCACTACTCCGATCAGCCCTACAACATCTACCAGGCGTTCGGAAGTTTGACCAAGATCCTGGGCTCCCACACCCTGAAGTTCGGCGGCGAACACCGCGTGATGGACTTTACGAATCTGAGTTGGAGCGGTTCCACCGGCGCCTATACGTTCGACAATGGGTCGTGGGTGAAGGCCGACAATTCGACCTCCAGTTCGCCGGCGCTGGGCGGCTCCATGGCGCAATTCCTGCTGGGCCTGCCCACCAGCGGCGCCTACACCATTAACGCTCCGTCCAAAAACGATTCCCTGTACGAAGTGCTGTTTGTGCAGGACGATTGGCACGCGCGTCCCAACCTGACTTTCAACTTCGGCCTGCGTTGGGAGTATAACTCCCCCACCACAGAGCGCTGGAACCGCCTCTCCAACGGCTTTAACGCCACCGCCACCAACGCCATCAGCGCCCAGGCCAAGGCGGCCTACGCCTCCCTGTATCCCAGCATTTCGGCGAAGAGCGCCCTGCTCTATCCCACCATCGACGCTATCGGCGGACTCTCCTTCGCGGACGCCAGCCACCGGACACCCACCGAGACCTCGAAAAAAAGCTTCAGCCCCAGATTCGGCGTCAGTTGGTCGCCCACGGCGCTCAAGGGCAAGACCGTCGTGCGCGTGGGCGCCGGCCTGTTCGATTCGATGTACGGCCCCATCGTGCCGCAGCAACCCGGATTCAGCAATACCACTACGCTGGTTTCCACCAACGACAGCTATCTCACTCCGGCCATGAGCCTGAGCAATCCGTTCCCCACCGGCATTGCGCAACCCCCGGGCGCAGCCAATGGCATCAACACGTACCTCGGGCAGGGTATTACGTTCATGAATCCGCACCTGCTGCGCCAATACAACATCCGTTGGACCTTCGACGTACAGCAGGAATTATCCAAGAACACGACCCTGGAAGTTGGCTACATCGGCAACCACGGCATCCACCTGACCAATAACTTCAGCTTCGGCGCCCTCCCCGTCAAGTATTTGAGTACGTCCCTGACTCGCGATGCGGCGCAGGTGGCCAATGCCTCAGCCTTGTCGGCCACCGTCAGCAATCCCTTGGCGGGCCTGTTGCCGGGAACCTCGCTGAGCGGTTCCACTATTTCAGTTTCGAATCTGCTCCGCGCGTTTCCGGAATTCTCCGGCGTGACGGAGAACAACATGAACTCTGGCGGTAGCTATTTCCACCAGCTCAGCGCCCGCCTCTCGCGCCGCTTGTCGCATGGGTTCCTGCTGAGCTTCGACTACAGCCTGTCGCGGCTCATGGAAGCCAACAGCTACCTGAACGCGGGCGAAATGAAGCTCGAAAAACACGTTTCCGTCGATGACCGCACCAACAACCTGGGCATCAGCGCGCTGTACCAGCTTCCGTTCGGGCGCGGCAAGCGCTTCCTGGGCAGCGCCAAGGGAGTGGTCAACATCATCGTCGGCGACTGGGCCGTCTCCTCGCTGTACAACTACCACACCGGCGCTCCCGTGAATTGGTCCGCCGACGTGATCTATAACGGCGGCAACCTCAATTGGGACGCTCACAACGTGAACAAGACGTTCGATACCACCCAATTCAACACCAACTCGAGCCAGCAGTACACCAACCACTACCGGACGTTCTCGACCTATTTCAGCAACCTCCGCGTGGATAGCACCAACAACGTGAACGTGTCGGCCACCAAGGACTTCCGGTTGAAGGAGTCCGTGAAATTGCAGTTCCGCGCCGACGCGTTCAATCTCTGCAACCATCCGTTGTTTGCCGCGCCGACCATCGGCGTCACCAGCGGCACATTCGGGCAGATCTCGAGCACCACCAACGCCCCCCGCGTCATCCAGGCGGCCCTCCGGCTGTCGTTCTAGAAGGACGGGAGTTCCAGGTTCTCGCGCCGCTCGGCGGTGGCAGTGTTTTCAGAGCCCCGATGAAGGGGACAGGAGTAACGCGGAGCATGGCGCAAACCCTGGAAAGAGCAAAAGCGCGCCTTCTTGAGGCCGCCATTCGCGCGAATCC
>JADGNS010000446.1 GCA_017883355.1 Candidatus Solibacter sp. | reverse complement strand
TCGTCGTGAGAGGCAGCGGCGCCGCGGGAATCCAGTGCCATGGCTGTCAAAGCCTCGCGTCCCAGCGGCACGGGCTTGGGCTTTGGAGGGTTCTTCATTCCGGCAGCGACCCCGGCTTCCATCACGAAGGCCGTGGCGGCCGCCAGTTCCTGTTCCAGGTTGAATTCCGGTACGGATTGCAGGGCCGGCACGCGCGCGATTCCATCCTCGGAAATGACGCATTCCATGCCGTTTCGCAGGACAAAGCGGATCTTGGATTGTTTGCGGATGGCTAGCTTACGCAGGTCCACCAGCGTCATCGGCTGGCTTCCTGATACTCGTCGATGACTTCACCGTCGGCAATGCGGGCGGCGATCCGCTCCTGGCAGGTCACACAGTAACGCGCCCAGGGGACCGCGTCCAGGCGCTTGGCCGAAATCGGTTCCTCACACTCCGGACACACGCCGTACTGACCGGTATCCATGCGGTGCAGGGCGTCGGCGATCTCACGCAACAACTTCATGTCGATCGTATTGCGGTTGAGAAAAATCCACTCTTCGTGATGGTGCTGGCTCAGGTCGCCTTCGTCGGACGGGGTATCTAACCGGGATACCACTTGCGCCGCTTTCTGGGCAGACATGCTGTGACGGACTTCCTCCGCTTTCCTCTCCAGGATCTTGCGGTAGGGGGATGTCTTGGGTTTCATAATCACTCTCGATCGGTACGAAATACGAATTAGTTCAGATGGATAAGACGCAGGCCCACCCCCAAAAGTTGCAGGGATCGAAAGGGGGCCTTGCGACGCGGATTGAAAAGTATAACCGAGCGAGCGGCGGGATGTCAAACTAGCGCCGCAATTTACACAACTTTACAAAGTACTTGGCCGGGCAGGAGCACTAGAAGGTACCCTGCCTGACCTTACTTCGCCTTCTTGAACGCTTCGATCAGTTCCGGGACAACCTGGAACAGGTCGCCGACAATCCCGTAGTCGGCAACTTCGAATATGGGAGCATTCGGGTCTTTATTGATGGCTACGATGGTGCGGGACCCCTTCATGCCCACGAGGTGTTGGATCGCACCGGAGATGCCGATGGCCATGTAGAGCTTGGGGCCCACGGTTTGTCCCGAACTGCCGACCTGGCGCTCCATGGGGAGCCAGCCGGCATCGCAGATCGGCCTGGAGGCGGCGAGTTCCGCGCCCATAACGTCAGCCAGTTGCTGGATGAGCGGGATGTTGTCCGCTTCCTTGATGCCGCGGCCCACGGACACGATGAGCTCGGCCGCACTGAGATCGACGGCGCGGGCCGATTCCCGGAAGCGCTCCAACGGCTTGGTACGAACGTCGCCCGCCGCGATCGCGGGCGAGAACTTCTCCAGCGCGGCCGAGCCTTCCACGAGTTGGTCGGCGCGGTAGGCGCCGGCCTGCAGGGAAGCGAAGTGGGGCGCGGCGCCCGTGAACCGCACGTCGGAATTCAATTTGCCCTGGAACATCTGGCGCACCAACACCAGGGTGCCGGCTTCCACGCGATGCGCCACTACATCGCTGACCGCCACGGTACCGAGGGCAGTGGCCAGCTTGGGCAGGAAATCGCGGACCTGGTAGGTGTGCGGCAGGAGCACATATTCCGGGTTCAGCAGTGCCAGTAACTGGCGTAGCGCCGAGGTGTAAGCATCCGGCGTGTACTCCCGCAGGAGTTCGTGTTCCACCAGGTAGATCTTTTCGAGCCGCTTGCCCGCCAGTTCCCCGGCCAGTGCCTCAATGCCCTGCCCCAGCACGGCCGCACTGGCGGTGGTATTGAGTTCGCCGGCCAATTGCTGGGCGGCGGCCAGGGTTTCAAACGACATGCGGTTCCAGGCGCCGCCGCGCTGCTCCATAACTGTGAGGATGCTCATATGACGCGCGCCTCGAATTTAAGTTTTTCCACGAGTTTGGCGGCGGCTTCCTTGGGTGTGCCCTCGAAGAGCTGGGTATGCTTGACCCGCTCCGGCAGGTACACGCGCTCCAGGCGGATGTTCGGCGAGCCCTCGCCGCCGCCCAGTTCCGCGGGCGTGAGGCGCTTCACCTCTTTCGTCTTGGCCTTCTTAATCCCCATCAGGGTGGCGTAGCGCAACTTGCTGATGCCGGATTGAATGGTCAATAGCGCGGGCAGCGCCATCTCCACGTGCTGGAACCAGCCGTCCTCGAGTTCGCGCTTCACGCGGATTCCGCCCTCGTGCCGGTCGACCTCCATGATCAGAGTGGCGTGCGGCAGGCCGAGCAGCTCCGCGAGAATCGGACCGGTTTGCCCGTAACCCAAGTCGTCGCTTTGGATGCCGGTCAGCACCAGGTCCGGAGCTTCGGCGCGGAGGGCCGCCGCCATCAGCCGCGCGGCCGCCAGGGGATCGTAGGCGCCGGGATCTTCAGCCTCAATATGCAACGCCCGGTCGGCGCCTTTTGCCAGCGCTTCCCGAATGGTCTGGCCGGCGCGCGAGGGTCCGAGACACAGCGCCACGACTTCCCCGCCGTGCTTCTCCTTCAGTTGGAGGCCGGCTTCCAGAGCGTAGGCATCGGGCTCGTTAATTTCATGGGTGAGATCCCCTTCCTCGATCCAGCGGCCCGAGGAGGCGATCTTCAACTGCGAGTCCCGGGCCGGGACCTGTTTGATCGCTACAAGAATCTTCATAGAATTATCCAATCGATATGGTACAGCACGCCAACCCAAAAGAACGCTCCCTGACGGTCGCGGCTCGGATCGGAGCCGCGACCGTCAGGGAACGTTCTTGCTCATCCGGCATAGCGTTTGAAAATCAGGCAGCCGTTGGTCCCGCCGAAGCCGAAACTGTTGGACAGCGCATGGTCGATCTTCATGGGCCGCGCCTGGTTGGGTATGTAATCCAGGTCGCAATCGGCATCGGGACATTCGTGGTTGACCGTCGCCGGCGCCACCTGATCGCGGATGGCCAGCACGGTGATGCCGGCCTCGAGCCCTCCGGCGCCACCGAGCAGGTGCCCGGTCATCGACTTGGTGGAACTGACCGCTACCTTGTACGCATGCTCGCCGAAGGCGCGCTTGATCGCCATCGTCTCCGCCCGGTCGCCCACATCGGTGGACGTGCCGTGCGCGTTGATGTAATCGATCTGCTCGGGGACCAGGCCGGCATCCTTGAGCGCGTTGCGCATGACGCGGAAGGCGCCGTCGCCATCGGGCGGCGGCGAGGTCACGTGGAAGGCATCGGCACTCATCCCGTAGCCCACCACTTCCGCCAGGATTCTGGCTCCGCGCGCCCTGGCGAATTCCAATTCCTCGATCACCAGGATCCCGGCGCCTTCGCCCACCACGAAGCCGTCGCGATCCTTGTCCCACGGGCGCGACGCCCGGAGGGGCTCGTCGTTGCGCGTGGAGAGTGCCCGCATGGCCGCAAACCCGCCGATACCCATCGGGGTGACCGCCGCCTCCGTGCCGCCGCAGATCATGGCGATGGCGTCGCCGCGCTGGATCATGCGGAACGAATCGCCAATCGAGTGGGCGCTGGTGGTACAAGCGGTTGCGGTTGCCGAATTCGGCCCCTTGGCGCCGCTCTTGATCGACACGTAGCCGGACGCCAGATTGATGATGGTGGCGGGAATGAAAAAGGGCGAAATGCGGCGCGGCCCGTGCTCCAGCAGAGTCTGGTGCTCGCGCTCGATGACTTCAAAGCCGCCGATGCCGCTGCCGATGTAGACACCAACGTCTTCGGCGATGTCCGGCGTCACCTTCAACCCGGAATCCCGGAGGGCGAAATCCGCCGCCGCGATGGCGAACTGGATGAAGCGCCCCATCTTCTTGATTTCTTTCTTCTCGATATAGTTGCCCGGATCGAAACCTTTGACTTCTCCCGCGATCCGGCAGGAAAAGGCTGTCGCGTCAAATGCCGTGATCCCCGCGATGCCGCTCTTGGAGGCAAGGATGGCATTCCAGGACAGTTCGGTTCCAATCCCCAACGGCGTCAGCAACCCGACGCCGGTCACTACGACTCTTCGTGACAAAACTCTTCTCCCCGGTCCGACCTCCGACTATTTCTTGGTCGTCTTGCCTTCGATGTATTCAACCGCGTCTTTGACCGTGGTGATCTTCTCGGCATCTTCGTCCGGGATTTCCAGCTCGAACGCTTCTTCAAAAGCCATTACGAGTTCGACGATATCCAGCGAATCGGCGCCGAGATCGTCCACGAAGGACGCGTTGCTGTCCACCTGGCTCTCATCGACGCCCAGTTGCTCGACAATAATCTGCTTCACCTTTTGCTCAACTGCCATGATTCCTCCTGGGATTTTGTGAACGCGTTGATTTTAGCTGCCTTCGCGGAGTTTTCGCAAGTCGCTGCGTTGTGCCCAACCCCTCATTCTGCCATATCCTTGGAAATCCTGCCGGAGAGAGTGGCGGCGATGGGGGGGGAAATTCGGATTGGATTCGGCTGAGCAGCCTGTTCCGGTCTTCCGCAACGCTGACTTCGGGGGGTATCATTACTATGGGAACGCAACCAGATGGCTAACCGGCAGGACCTTCATGACGTCGTCGAGGAGTTGCCTGCGTCCGAACTAGGCGCAGCGCTACGCTACCTCAGGTTTCTTTGCTATGACGGTCTCGACGAGGAACCCGTTGACGCCGAAACGGTGGCGAAGTTGGATGCCGCCAGAGCGGAAGGCGGCCCGCCAGTCACCCTTGACGAAGTCAAACGCCGCTACGGTCTGTGACGCGCACTGTTCAGTTTCTTCCGGCGGCGCTTCGCGACTTCGATGCGCTTGATCGGCTCATTCAAGCCCGTGTTACGGCGGCGCTGGAACGGCTTGCCTCAACCGGCTACGGAGACGTGAAGAAACTACAAGGCCGGCCGGGTGACTTCCGGCTGCGCGTCGGCAAGTGGCGCGTGTTCTTCGACCTCGACACACCGGGTACAATCCTCGTGACCGGAATCGATAACCGCGGTCAAGCCTACTAATTACCCGACGCCGACCGTGCAGGTGGCTTCCAGGACCACGTGTTCCACCTCGCGGGCCACTTCGTCAGCCGGTTGCGCGCCATCGACGCTGCGCACCATCGAGGGGCCGAACCACTTTAGGATGGGACCGGTCAACTCGTCGTAGGCGCGCAATCGGCGGCGGACCACGTCTTCGCGGTCATCCTCGCGGGTGACCAACGCCGTGCCGTCGCGGTCGCACAGGCCCGGAATTTG
>JADGNS010000445.1 GCA_017883355.1 Candidatus Solibacter sp. | reverse complement strand
CGGATTGGCCGCGCACGGGGAATGCACCTTTGGGTGTCGTCGAGTTTACGGTCTTCGGAAGGACCGCCGACCCTGCCAGACTGCAGTAGGGCGCCGGCCGTCACACTCAGGCTGCTTTACCGCGGAACGGCCTTCCAGCCAAAGCAGGAGCCGTCCCTGCGATCGGGCGCGGGTCCGGGATGGTCGGCCGCTACCGCCCCGGGCGCCTTCGGGGCCACGATGTAGCGATGCGTCGCCAGAGACAGGAGCAGGGTCTCGCCGCGCTGCAGATCCACCCATTGAAAGGTCTCCGCATCGCCGGGCTTGCCGGATTTCAACGTGACGCCGCCGGCTTTTCCAGCCACTCCGACCGAGACAAACTGCCCGCCTGCCGTACGAAGCGCGATGCGGCCGCGCCGCTGGTCCACAACCCGGAACGCTGTGGCCTTTTCCGCGCCGCTCACCGATTGCAGTTTGCCATCTACCACGGCGAGGGCGTTTCCGCTGGCGAGGTCGGTCAGCGTGATGGTTTGAGAAAGCGGAATCGGCCTGGTCAGCCCGCGGGGCCGCGGCTCATCCACGGTGAAGAAATTGAAGTCCGCGTGGCCGCCGGGCGCCCCTCCCGTGTTGTAGTTGAACAACGCGAATCGGACCCCCTGAAACGTCCTCAGTTGGAAGACCGTCACGAAGTCCGGCCCGAGAGGTTTGAACTCCTTCCCGTTCAGGCTATAGCTGAACTGCGAGATCTCCGTGTCGAAATTGGAGTGCACGCGAAGCCAGACGTGCCGAGCGGCGACCGGCTCGCGGACGGTCTTCCCGGTGATATGGTCGTACTGCGCAATCGCATAGCCGTTGTCATCGCGCAGCAGTCCGATCCACGCATAAGGCGAGTTGAGAAGCGCCAATCCCGCGACGTCGCCGGTTTTGAGGCCGCTGCCATCCAACTCCGTGGTGGCGGTTGATTCCGGCCCGATCGCGCGCTGGGTCAGCGAGTTTCGCGCCCACCAGAAATCGGTGGCGGGGAGGGAATGCAAACGGAGATAGCCGGGCCGTTCGGAGAGCGACCACTTGGAATCATCCGGCAGGTGATTCCACTGCCACACCGGAATCAGCTTCGGACCCGAAAAGTCGTCGCTGCGCTGGTAGGGAGAAGTGATTGGCGAGACCGCTCCGGTGTTGGGCTTCACCCAGATCGAGGGCGTGCGCTTCAGGTTTCCCGGCAGTCCGAAATAGGGCCAGCCATCCACCCAGGTGACCAGGGATAAGGAGGTGAGCCGGCCGACGGAGTTATGGTCCTGCATGGAGAATCCCCACCATTCGCCCGACGGCGTTTCGACGATCCCGCCCTGGTGCAAGTCGAGGCTGAGGCGCTCGCTGGAATCCGGCGGATTCAGTTCGACCGGCGGATTCTGGCGGCGGCTATCCTTGGGTCTGTAACCCTGGCCGATGCCCAGGCTCTCTTCTTCGCTGATCGTGGTCACCTCCCACGGCCCCGTGAGTTTGTCGGCCCGGGCGCACTTCATGGGCACATGGGCGCCTGGTATGGCGCTGACGATGTAGTATTTGCCCTTGATCCTGTAAATGTGCGAGCCTTCGCCCATCCCGAGAGCGGGCGCGATCAGCACGCGGTCGGTGCCGGGCACCAGGGCGGTGAGGTCCTGATTCAATTCCACGATACGGATGGTTCGGGCGCCGTAGACGGCGTAGATCTTCCCGTCATCATCGAACAGGACGGAGAGGTCGTGCAGGCCCGGTTCGATCCGGTTGTGCTTCCAGGGACCGCGCGGATCGCTGGCGCGATACACCTGAAGGCCGAAGCGGTTCACGTTGGCGAAGATGTAGTAAGTTCCGTTGTGGTAGCGGAAACTCGGCGCCCAGATGCCCCCGCCATAGATGTTCTTGCCGCCTTCCAGACGGAAATCCAGGCCCAGGTCCAGGCGGTCGAAGGCATAGCCGATGAACTGCCAGTTCACCAGATCGCGGGAATGCAGGATCGGCAGCCCCGGCATGGTGTGCATGGTCGTGCCAGTAAGGTAATAATCGGACCCGACCCGGATCATGTCGGGATCGGAGAACTCGTCGTAAAACAGCGGGTTGGAATACGTCCCGTTTCCGTTATCGGCGGCCCATGAGGCGGTTGGCTTCCGGGCGTCGCTGCCCGAGGCTACAAACGCAAGGGACGCCAGCAGCGCCGCCAGGCCGATCCCGCGCATTTCAGAGGTACCGGCCCAACATGTTCTCGATCAGCTCCTGCCTGCCGGACCGGGGCTGCGGTGCGACACTATCCGTGACCGCTCCATCCGACACCGCCTCCAGGGTCATCTTGCCGTCGAGGATTGCGCGGCCGAGTGCGCCTTGCCATCCGGCATATCGCTCTTTGACGATTGCCGCAAGTTCGCCGCGCTCGATCATCGCGGCGGCGTTGAGCAACCCGTGCGCCACCGTGTCCACTCCGCCGATGTGCGCATAGAAGAGGTCGGCCGGTTCGATGCTCTGCCGCCGGAGCTTCGCGTCGAAGTTGTTGCCTCCGGTCGTGAGGCCGCCGCCCTGCAGGATGTAGTAGAGGGCCGTTGTGATCTCGCGAACGTCGTTCGGGAACTGGTCCGTATCCCAGCCGTTCTGGGGATCGCCGCGATTCATGTCAATCGACCCGAACACGCCAAGCGCCACCGCAGTCGCGATCTCGTGCTCAAAGCTGTGCCCGGCCAGGGTGGCGTGGTTCGCCTCGATATTCAGCTTCACTTCCTTTTCCAATCCGTTGGCGACCAGGAAGGCGTAGACGGTTTCGACATCGTGGTCGTACTGGTGCTTGGTGGGCTCGTGCGGCTTCGGCTCGATGAGGATGGCGCCCTGGAAGCCGATCTTGTGTTTGTGCTCCACCACCATCTTCAGGAAGCCGCCGAGTTGCGCCTTCTCCTGCTTGAGATCGGTATTCAGCAAGGAATCGTAGCCCTCGCGTCCGCCCCACAGGACGTAGTTCTCGCCGCCGAGACGCTTCGTCAGTTCGATGCAGTGCCGCACCTGCGTTGCCGCAAATCGGAACACATCCGGATCCGGGTTGGAGGCCGCGCCCGCCATGTAGCGCGGGTGGCTGAAGAGATTCGCCGTGCCCCAAAGCAGCTTGACTCCAGTGGCCGCCATCTTCTCCTGGATTCGATCGCCGATCCGCGCGAGATTGTCGACGTGCTCGCGGATCGTCTGCGCCTCAGCCATTACATCCGTATCGTGAAAGCAGAAGTACGGCAGGCCCAGCCGGGTGAAGAACTCGAAGGCTTCGTTCAGCTTGTGTTCCGCATGCGCCTGATCCATCGGTCCAATGTTCCAGGGACGGTGGAACGTGCCGGGACCGAACATGTCGGCGCCCTCGGAGCAGAACGTGTGCCAGTAGCAGACCGCCATTCGTAGATGGTCTTCCATCCTTTTGCCTAGCACGACGCGGTTCTTGTCGTAATAGCGATAGGCAAGCGGGTTCCGGGACGTGGCGCCTTCAAATTCAATCGGCGGAATACTGGCGAAGTAAGACTGGGACATTAAATGACTCCTCAATGGGACGTTTATCAGATTTTGTGGCATACCGCAACTAATTGCGCTATTTCAGATCGATTTGAAAAACCTGAATGGAGTACGCGGGCATCACATGCGACACGCGCTCGCCCTTGATACTCATCGTGGACTTGACGGGCACGATGCGCTCGGGATGGGTGATGCTGTTCGTCGCCCAGGTCGAGTTTGCCTTCAAGGTGTCGATGCGGGCAGCGTGCGTACCCGCGCCGAGCCCGTTCATCGCGATCGTGACCGGCTGGTCGACCGAACTGGCGTTGACCAGCTTCATGCATAGCTTGTTCGGCGAGGCGGTCACGGAATAGAAGAACCTGTTGCCAACTCCCGAGACGGAGGACTCCAGCGTGTGGTCGCCCAGGCACGAAGCGAACATCACCTGCGTGTAATAGCTCGGCGAGCCGTAGCTGTTCAGGGTATCGTAGCCGATCAGGTCGGAGCTCCACTGCATCCCGCCGGGATTCACGTTGACGAACAACGGCGCGTACGCCGACATCACCACCACATCGCTATTCCGTTCCAGGCCGGTCAGGAACGCGGCGTCGCCCAGCGCGGCGCCGAAGTTGGGCGTCGGCGTCCCTTCGCGCGTGGCCCATTCGCCGACGAAGATCTTCGGGCCCTTGCGGTCGATATTGTCGTAGTAGCGCGCCTCGTCGAACATTCCCTGTTCCCGCTTATAGTAGTGGTCATCGAGAACATCGGGAGTCATGCCTTTCACCGGCATGGTGGCGATCACCTGGAGGTTCGGGTACTTCGCCTTGATGGCCTTGTAGAACTGAGCATACCGGCCGTCGTAGGTCCTGGCCCGGTCGAAATTGTCTTCGTTGCCGACCTCCACGTAGCGCAGGGTGAAGGGCGCCGGATGCCCGTCGCGCGCGCGCACCGCGCCCCACTTCGTGTCGGTTCCGCCGGTGACGTATTCGATCTCCTCCAGCGCTTCCTGTACGTAAGGCTCCAGGTCCGGCCCCGGCTTCACCACGTGCCCGCCGAGAGAGTAGCCGGCATAGATGCCCAGAAGGGGCTGCATGTGCAGGTCCTCGCACCATTCCAGGAACTCCAGCAGCCCCATTCCGTCCGTTGAGTGATAGCTCCACGTGGTGGGGTGCGTCGGACGGTCGACCAGCGGACCGATCATTTTCTTCCAATCGAAACGCGTCTCGATCCGGTCGCCCTCGAGGTAGTTCCCTCCGGGGAAGCGCAGGAAAGCGGGGCGCATGGCGGCCAGTTTCTCCATGATGTCAATGCGGTTCCCGTTTTGCCGGCCATGATAGGTGGGCGGAAACAGGGACACCAACTGGAGCCACAGAGTCGCGGGTTTATCGATGGTCAGCTCGAGATGGTTCTCGGAGGATGCGGCGGCATTGCCGGACTGCATTTCGAACTTGTACTCCTTCCAGCCGCTTCCCGTGACCGAAACCGATGTTTTGGCGAGAACCTGACCGGATTGATCCGCCACGAGCGCAACCCGCACCGGCAATGGGTCCGGGGAATCGCTCCTGGCGAATAACGACCCCGTGTACCGGGTGTTCGGCCGCACGGCGAATCCCCAGTAGCCTTCGTTGAGGAGACCCGCGGGGCTGTTGACGTCGGCTTTCGTGACCTCGAGTTTCGCGCTCGACGGGAGCGCCGTCGATGGCCCTTCCTTC
>JADGNS010000444.1 GCA_017883355.1 Candidatus Solibacter sp. | reverse complement strand
CACGGTGCGCCCCTTGGAGAGTGCGGACGTTAGAAGATCCTCTGGTGGACGCGGTCCACGGAGAATTCTTCGCCCGCGCTGTGGCAGGCGGCGCAACTCTCGCCCAGGATGGTTGTGTTGGCCAGGGCGTGGGAAGCGGTCGCTATGTCGTCGTGGCAACCTTGGCAGGCAGCCGAGATGGGAGGCGTCGTCTTGGTGAAGCCGCCCGGACTGGCGACCAACGCCTTGGCCCCGACGTTCTCCACAAGATACGAGCTGCCGACGTGGCAGGTGCTGCAATTCCGCAGGTCGCCCGGGAATCGGACTTCCTGGTAATTGGTAGTCCCGAGCACGTAAGGATTAGTCAGGTTCTCGCCGCGATGGATGCTGTGGATCTGCCAGGCGAGGTTCACGCTCTGACTCGAGGTGCCATCCACCAGGGAAGGATTGTGGCAGATGGTGCACTCCTGGGTAGCGTTGCGAGTGCCGCCGTGGACGAAGCCAAGATCCGCATGGCAGGCCACGCACTTCTCCGTGGACACTACCTGGCGTCGCGCTACCGCATTGCTCTTGTCTACCGAGAAATAGAACTCGACGGGAAGGGCGGCGTCGGTGGCCGTTGTGGCGATCACCGTACCCGGGAGCAGCGTGACCGAATTGCGAGCTTCGATGGAAACCGTAAAGGAGCCCACTGCGCCGGCCGGGATTTTATTGGTCATCGTGTAGATGTATACGCCATTGGTGCCCGCGGTCTTGCTGGGGTCCTCGGATACCCGGATGGCGCCCGGACCTGTCTGATAGTCGGTGTTGGGGCCGCCCAGAACCACCCGGATGGAGGTGATTTTGCTGATGTCGACCGGTACGCCGGACTTGTTCATCACACTGAACGTAACCGTGGGCGCGTTCCCTGGAGTGGCGTTATCCACCTTGATTACCTTGGTAACCAGTCCGGGAAGCGATGTGGAGTTGTTGGGGATGACGTGCGCGCCGGGGACAGAGGCATCCAAATCCGAGACGGCGTTGGGGGTGTGGCAGTTCTTGCATTGCTTGTCGTCGGGCTGCGCCAGGTTGACATGGTTCTGGCCGGTGGCGAAGTTCACGTCATCGTGGCAGGAACCGCACGCCGCGGCGCTGGGATTGGTCTTCCAGTTGTCCGCTTGCGTGGCTTCCTTTGCATGACAGGTGGTGCAATTGCGGACGTCCTGCGGAAAGACGATAGTGGAGAAGTCCGACCACTGGCCGCGATGCCAGATCCGGTAGGGGGTACCGGCCTTGACACTCGGCAGGCTCGATCCCATGTGGATCTTGTGGATCAATACCTTCATGTCCTGGGTGAGCTGCGTATCTGGATTGATGGTTTGTGGCGTGTGGCACATGATGCACAGTTCCACCGTCAGGCGGGATCCGCCGTGGCCGATCAGCGGGTCGTGGCACTGGTTGCAGGCGTTCGTGGTCACCACCGAACGCGTCACCTTCACCGGTGAGCCGTTGGGAACGAAGTTGAAGACGTCGTTGGAGGTCTCGCTCCATTCGTCGAATGTGCCGTACTCAGACAGGTCGCGTTGGGCGGAGACCCCGATGGCGTGTGTCAGGGTGGCGTCGAAGGTGGCGGGCGCCTTGGTCTTGAAGGTATAGGTGTAGTCACCTATGGCATTGGTGGTGAAGGCTCCGCCAGAATCGTTTGCCGCCTGAGTTTGGGGAGGGTTAGTGTTGCCTGGTATAGACGGTTTGGCCACGGTGGTGGTGTAGGACACATACTGGGTCTGGCCGGCCGGAATGTAGGTGGCGATGAAACTCATCGAGACGGGACCCTTGGAAGCGACGCCCAAGCGGTCCAGGGGAAAGCCGTCGGCATCCACAATCGTGGCGCGTACGGTGATTGTGCCGTCTTTGGCAACTGCGGCGCTTTGGATTTTCACGACTACCCCGGTCTTTCCGAGGGACGAAGTGGTTCCGTTGAGCTGGGCAGGGGCGGCAAAGTTCACGAGCCGTTTGGCAGGGTGGTGGTCGTCGGCGGATGCGGTGTTGAATAAGACTACGGGGGCTAGGACAAGCAGGGCACTACGCAGGTACTTCCTCATGGATCACTCCTTAATATAAGAAAATCCGATCTCGAAATCTCATACATACAGCAGATCACCGTCCATCGCCGGTTTTGGGATGGGCACGGCTGGGCGGCAAGTCGCAAAAAAACGACAAGTTGAGGAATTCCCTACAGATGTAGCGGAATCAGACTCCATGGGAGAGAAGAAACAAACCGACATCCCTGATGGCGCCCGTGCGGTTCTGTGCGTTTTGGCGCTTGGCTATTGGGGCGTTTCGCGCAGTTCGGGTCGGTTTTGGGGTCTGACTTCGGACTAAAACGCGAACTTAGCTTAGACGGCTTTCATCTCGGCGCGAGCCTTGGCCACACAGGCCAGATACTGGCGGGCGCGTTCTTCGATTACGTCGAAGCGGCCCTCCTGAATGGTTTTGGCGTCCACCATCTCCGTGCCCACGGCGATGGCGCACGCGCCCGCCTTCAGGAAGTCGCCCGCGGTCTCCAGGTTGACGCCGCCCGTCGGAATCATGGCGATGTGTGGGAAGGGGCCTTTGAGCGCCTTGATGTACTTTGGTCCGCCCACATTCCCGCAAGGGAAAATCTTCACGGCATCGGCGCCCGCCTCCCAGGCGGTCAGCACTTCGGTGGGCGTGAGCGCACCCGGGAAGATGACCTTGGAGTACCGCTTGGCCATTTCGATGGTGGTGAGGCGCAGGGCAGGCGTGACGAAGAATTGGGCCCCCGCCAGCATGCAGGCGCGCGCGGTCTCCGGATCGAGGACGGTGCCGGCGCCCAGCATCATCTTATCGCCGAGACGATCGGCCACCTGTTCGAGTGCCCGTATGGCACCGGGGACGGTCATGGTGATCTCGGCGGCGCGCACCCCGCCACGGTAAATCGCTTCCACCGCCTGCACGGCACTCTCCGCGCTGGCCACGCGAACGATGGGGACAATGCCGATTCCGGTTATGAACGCGAGAATCTCCTGGGACGTCATCAATTGATACGCTATCACGGTGGGACAGGCTTCAGCCTGTCAAAAACCCGCTATTCTAGGGGGGTTGACCCCTCAAGCGAATTCCGAACAGCAGAAGCAGCCGCCACGCGTTTCTGTGGTGGTCGTGTCACGCAACCGGGCGGCCATGCTCCGCCGGTGCCTGGAATCCATCGAAGCGTCGGATGCACGCGACACCTTGCAGGTGATCGTCGTCGATAACGGCTCTAGAGACGGCAGCGCCCAGCTCGGCGACGATTTCCCCAACGTGCAGTTCATCCGCCTGCCGAAGAATTTCGGCCTGACCAAAGCGCTGAACCTGGGCTGGCGCGCGGCCGATGCGGAGTACGTTTTCTTCCTCCACGACGATACCGAAGTGCAGCCGCCCACGGTAGGCCTTCTGGCCGGCGCGCTCGATACCCACGCCGATGCGGCGGCGGTCTGCCCGCTGCTGGTGGACGACAAGGGGCAGCCCGCTCCCCAACTCGGCACTCTGCCTCCCACTGGCGTTTGGCGGCCCGCCACGCCCGGCGCCCCGGTCGCTGTGGAATTCCCGCGCGGCGCGGCCCTCATGCTGCGCGTATATTTCATCAAGGCCATCCGCCAGATCGACGAGCGCTACGGGCAGTTCGGCAGCGATGCCGACCTGGCGGCCGAGATCCGGCGCGCCTCGCGCAAGATCCTGCTGGTATCGGCGGCATGCGTGCGCCATGAGGGACGCTCCGGCTATTCCGCCATGGAGGGAGCCGATTTTCTGTCGAGCCGCGCGGTTTTTCTGGGCAAATACCACGGGTTCGGCGCCGGAATCCAGGCCCGCATCGCCGCCGTCCTGGGTGGCCTGGCCGGGCTCCGCTTCGGTGAACTGAAGTACACCATCGCCGGACAGAAGATTGACGGTACCCAGGAATGAGCCCCGGTTGTCCTTGGTTATGGGTGTCAAGTTACCTTTGATATCTGGTGTTTAGGGCCCGGACAGGGTTAGCATTAACCGCATGGAAGCTCTGCTCTGGATTCTTCTGCCCGGTTTCACGGCCGTCGCTTCCGGCCTGCTTGCCTGGTTCATCATGCAATCCCGTATGGAAGTCGCTCTGGCGATGCAACGCGAACGCCTGGCGGAGACGCGGGGGGCACTGGGCGCGGAAAAGTCGGCTCTGGCGTCATCCCTCGATACCGCCCTGCGCGCCGCCGAGGCGGTGGCCAGGCGCGAGGCGCTGGAGAACTTCATGGACGAACTACGCGTGGAGCAGCGCCACTACACGCGCGAAAACCGCATGCTGATGCAGAGCCGCAAAAGCCTCGTGCTGCAGGAACGTATGTACTTCCGCAATATCCCGCTCTCCGACTGGATCGAGCACGAGATTACCGTGGAAGAGGGTGCCGACGTCAGCCGCCTGGTGCAGGACATGACCATCTTCGACAAGAGCGTGGTTTCCATCGCCGATGGGCCTCGCCCGATGAAGCAGTTGGCCTGAGACGCGCGCCCTTTCCTGAAGTGAAATTAATGCAAAATCTGGCCCGCCGGGCGGAACGCCGGACTTCGGCCCGGCGTAAGTCCTGATGGGCAGTGTAAACTGAGTAGAGCGACCTCTGGAGAATTTTCTGACTATGCATCGATTTCGTGTCTTAACGCTGTGTGTTGGCTTGGCCGCGGGTTCCAGGATGATGCTGTTCGCCGCCAAGGGCGACTCTGCCAAGGGCAAAGCCGTATACGAACAGTGCGCGGTGTGCCACAACCCGGATAGCGACGAAAAGAAGGTGGGCCCCGGGCTCAAAGGTCTCTACAAGAAAGACAAGCTGGCCAACGGGAAGAAGCCGTCGGACGCCACCATCAAGGCCCGCATCGATGAAGGCGGCAACGGTATGCCGGCCTATAAGGACATGCTCAGCGATTCGGAGAAGGACGACCTGATCGCCTACTTGAAGACGCTGTAGGTGGGACAGGCCATCGCTTTGCGTGGCCTGTCAGCCTCGTCTATCCCACTTTCTAACCCTTGGCCAGCAGTTCCAGCGCCTTCTTCACGACGGCGTCGTCTTCCACTTTTTTCTGCTGCCCCTTATCTACACCGGCGACTTCCGGCAGCGGTTCGCCATTGTCGTCCACGTCGATCTGCGTGTCGGCATCGCTGACCACGTTGTTCAGGGTCACGCCGGTATCCTGAATTGCCTTGCCTT
>JADGNS010000443.1 GCA_017883355.1 Candidatus Solibacter sp. | reverse complement strand
GCTGCCGAACAGCACGTGCGTCCCGTTCTCTACCAGCGATACGAAACGGATTTGCGGATAGGCGCTGCTGCCGCGACTCGCCCCCGGCCGACCGAAGGCGGGTGCACTCCAGAATTATGGGGCGAGGTCAGGCGGCGGGAGCCAACTGCGTTGCCCGGCGTTCCCAGAAATCCTCGAATCGACCACTGAGTTTGGAACAGCGTAGGGCGATGATCGCGTTGGCGCCAGAAATGGTCCAGTGCATCCCGGTCCGCTTGAGCCGGGTCCCGATGACTATTTTGCAGCCGGCCTCCAGGACGCCGGTGGAAGTACATAAACCCTGAGAGTGAAACTTCGGGTATCGCATCCGACTGCGATTGCGAAAGATGTAGGTCGCGCATTTGGTCACCTCGTGGGAGGCCGTGAGATGGGGACGAAGTGCATGTATGATGGCACTCAGTTTTCCGTCATCCAGTTCCGTGCAGCGTGCCATGGCCCATGGTTTGGCTTCTGGGCTGGTGGCGCCGAAGATCGCCTGAGCCGTGCGGTGAAGAGTCTCTTTAACGTGGTACCTGTCCAGAATTTGAATGGCCTGGGGAAATAGCTCCCTGGCAGTGTTCCAGATCCAGGCGGAACCATCACCCAGCACCACGCAACGTGGCGCTTTGGTGAAGCTTCGGCGAATCGCTTCGCGCAGTACGCGCTCGGCAAAATCGGACCGATCCGGGTTGGCGTCCCGGGCAGCTGCACTTTCAATCGCGGCCGAATAAGTGATCGATCCCGGATCCCGCATGGGCTTACCCTGGTCATCCCGTGATTCGGCAGTCCAGGCGGTGACGACCTTGGCCTCGCGGGTTTTTGCGGAGCCATCGGGTTGCTTACCGGCGCGCCCGGCAACTTCGGAGTTGCGCATGGGAACTCCCGTACCATCCATGCCCAGATAGATGGTGGGGGCCACGTCGCCGGCGGGTTCCACGCAATTGTGTTCGTCTACGGCGATCTCAGCGCCCAACGCTTCGGCCGCCCGTTCCACCTGACTGGCGCTTACCTCAACTCCCGCCAGTTCGCGCAGCAGATCGCTGCTCTCCCCAAAGCTCACCAGGGCCGCCGCGCTTGCGGTCATGCGTAATACTCCCGGCGTGAGCGAAAACATCTCCAGATGCAGATGACGGTCGCGAGGACAAAACCCGCTCTGGCATTGGGCGCAGTAATAATAGGCCCGATCCAGTAGCAGCGGCCCCAGTACGCTCTCAAACGTCTTCCCGTGGCGGCCATGATACTGGGCAGATGCTCCGCATGCGCAAGGCAGTTGCGGACCCCCATGATCGGAGGTGTCAGCGTTGAGACGCTGCTCCAGCGCTCTGGCAGCCAGTCGCAGGGCCTGCCTTCGGGCAGCCATCTCGACGGCTTCGAAATCGAGACCCTGGATGGATTGGCGGCCTAAGAGCGCTTCGATTTCCTGGCGGATGTCGGTTTGGATCTGCGTTTGGAGCCCTTTTTTTCCGCTTGCTCCGAAGGGGCTGTTGGTGTCGGCTCCAGTTGGGCATCGGCCCATTGCTCACAGGCCTCCCAGTAGGCGCCGATATGTTCGCGAAACTCGCGTCCGGTGGCGATCTGCTGTTGTGCCACGGCGGCTTGCTCCTCGGTCAAAAACCGCGAGCGGGTCTTGCCTCTCACGGCTTGGGTCAAACTGTGATACGGACCGTGGCGGGCCTTAGGGTTGTCGGCACAAGCGCACCCTGGTTTACCACACCGAATCGTGCGCTCGGATAGTGAGCCGCGGCGCATGGGTTGGGGGTGGGCCAATTGGTCAGCGAGTTGGCCCACGCGGGAGGGGACTTCCGGAGAGACGGCCATGCTTCATATCTTACGGCATATAACGCCGTAAGATCAAGATCGAAAACCGAGCCGATATCGCACTGCCCCATTTACGGACGTGCACCCCCAACCGCCGCGCAGGTTGACAACCGGTTGACAACCTGCCCCACGAACCTGAAGCACCGCACCCTCCGATCCGATGGGAGCCCGACGCAGGCTCTACCGCGCGTCTGTTAAGCTAGACCATTGATGACTGTCGATGAAATCCGAGAACTGATCGCCTTGGCGACGGAGACCGGGGTCGCGGAACTGGAAGTGCAACGTGGGGACAACCGCGTGCGCATCCGCCGCGCTTCGTTCGCCGCGCCGCAGGAGATCGTGGTCGCCGCGCCCTCGTACGCCGCCGCGTCCGCCCCCCCATCTTTCGCCACCGCTCCGTCTGCCGGGCACTCCGCCATGGAAGCGCCCATGGAGAAGGGCGAGAAGCCGCACGACCCCACGCTCGTCCTGGTGAAGTCTCCGATCGTGGGAACCTTCTACGAGGCCGCCTCGCCCGAGGCCTCGCCCTTCGTCCGCATCGGCGAACGGGTGCAGCCCGGCAAGGTGCTCTGCATCATCGAGAGCATGAAGCTGATGAACGAGATCGAGAGCGAAACCAGCGGGATCATCGAAAGCAGGCTGGTGATGAACGGGCAGCCGGTGGAGTACGGGGAGGCTCTGTTTGCCGTCCGTACCGTTTAAGAAGATTCTGATCGCCAATCGGGGCGAAATTGCCGTTCGCGTCATCTGCGCCTGCAAAGACCTGGGAATTCAGACCGTGGCGGTCTACTCCGAGGCGGATCGCTACAGTTCGCATGTGCGCTTCGCCGACCAGGCGATCTGCATCGGACCCGCCAAGAGCGCGCGCAGCTACCTGGATATTCCCTCCATCATCAGCGCCGCCGAGATCACCGATGTCGACGCGATCCACCCCGGCTACGGCTTCCTCAGTGAGAATGCCACCTTCGCCGAAGTCTGCGAAGCGTCGCAGATCAAGTTCATCGGTCCCCGGCCGGAAGTCATCCGCCTGATGGGCGTCAAGGAACGCGCCCGCGCGTTCATGCGGGAACTCGGCGTTCCGGTATTGCCCGGGTCGCCCGGGGTGCTCACCTCCCCCGAGGAGGGGCTGGAACTGGCCGGCAAGGTGGGCTACCCGGTGATTCTGAAAGCGTCGGCCGGAGGCGGTGGCCGCGGCATGCGCGTGGTCAACGGACCCGACGAGTTGCCCTCGTTGTTCCTGCAGGCGCAGCACGAGGCCGGCAGCGCCTTCAGTTCGCCGGATGTCTACCTGGAGAAGTACATCGGCGCTCCGCGCCACATTGAATTCCAGATTCTGGCCGACGAACACGGCAACGTGGAAATTCTGGGCGAGCGCGAATGCAGCGTGCAGCGCCGCCACCAGAAACTGCTGGAGGAATCGCCCTCGCCCGCGGTTACCGATGCGCAGCGCGCGGAGATCTCCGCCGTCCTGCGCAAGGCCATCTCACAGGCCGGGTACACCAACGCCGGCACGGTGGAGTTCCTGATGGATGAGGCAGGGAACCTCTATTTCATCGAAGTCAACGCCCGCGTGCAGGTGGAGCACCCGGTCACCGAGTTCGTCACCGGCATCGATATCGTCAAGAGCCAGATCCGCATCGCGCAGGGCGAAACCCTGGCGGAAATTCTTCCCGGCCCGGTGGAAATGCGCGGCCACGCGATCGAGTGCCGCATCAACGCGGAGAATCCCGTAACCTTCGTGCCCGCGCCGGGGCGGATTACGGGTTTCCACCTGCCCGGCGGCGTGGGTGTCCGGGTGGACACCTGGGCGTACACGGATTGCGTGATTCCGCCGTTCTACGATTCGCTAATCGCCAAGCTGATCACCTACGGCAACGATCGCGGGGAGGCCATCCGGCGCATGCAGCGCGCGCTCAGCATGTTTATCGTGGAGGGCATCCACACGTCGATCCCCATGCAACAGCGCATCCTGGCCGACGCGGATTTTCAGGCGGGACGCTTCGACACGAATTTCATCAAGAGATTCATGCCCGGCCCCAAGTGAAACGCGGTCCTCTGGCCGCCGCGCTGCTGTGCGGCGCGCTTGGCCTGAGCTGGCAGTTGCTCACCGTCCACTTCAATTACGGCGGGAATCTGACGGCGCTCTTTTGCCACGGGTCGCGAATCCCGATTCCGTCCGGCCTGGCTGCCGAGCACATCTACGTCTTTCCCAACAGCGGCGGCTACGATGGGCAGAGCTATCACTACATCGCGCACGACCCGTTCGACCGCAGCGATATCGGCCGGGCGGTTCCGGACCCTTCGCTACGCTATCCGCGGATCCTGGTCCCCGGCATGGCGCACCTGTTCGCCCTGGGCCGCCCCGAATGGATCGACGTATCTTACCTGCTCTGCGGCCTGCTGTTTCTGGGTCTGGGCGCTTACTGGCTGGCGCAATTACTGGGGCGCGGCGGCGTGCATCCGCTCTTCGCCGTGCTGTATGTCGCGGTTCCGGTGGCGATCATTTCGCTGGACCGCATGCTGGTGGATCTCGCCGTAGCTTCGCTTGCGCTCGGTTTCGCGGTGTATCTGGATTCGGAAACGGAGCAGCCCTGGAAACTGTACCTGGTGCTGGCGGCCGCCGCGCTCTGCCGCGATACCGGCTTCCTGCTGTTCGCCGCCTACGCCATCCGCCTGCTGTCCCTGCGCCGCTACCGCCGGATCGCGATCTTCGCCAGCGCGCTGCTACCCGCCGTGCTGTGGACGCTCTGGGTCCGCGGCACGCTGCCTGGCGGCGCCGCCCTCGGGTTGCGGGAGTTGTTTCCGGTGTGGGGCATGCTGCAAGCGGTGTTGCATCCCCGCCACTACGCGTTCTCCGCGCCCGTGGTCGCGGTGATCGGCACTTTGTGGTGGGTGCAACTGGGGGGGATTGTCCTCGCCATCGCGCTGGCTCTGGGCAACTGGCGCAAACTGGGCGCGGATGCGGTCCGCAACGCCTGTTTCCTGTGGGCGGGTTTTGCGATTATGCTGCCGCCCGGAGTTTATGACGACCCATTTGCCGGCGCGCGCATCCTGGCCCCGATGCTGCTGTTTCAATTTCTGGAAGGGGGCCGCTTGACACGACTGCCGCTACTGATGGTGACGCCGCGCGTCTGGCTGGAACTGGCGCCGCAAGTTCTGGGAATTGTGCGCGGACTGGTGTAGCGGTGCGCACTCGCATACAATGAAGAAATGGAGCACGTAGCCAACTCCGAGGCGTTGGAACAGAACGAACGTCCCGACGGGAATCGGCCACTAGTCTTCTTGGATACGAACGTGATCATCGGATACCTACGGGGCGATCCGTCCGCGGCACAGTTGTTTTCCGCCGAAGCGGA
>JADGNS010000442.1 GCA_017883355.1 Candidatus Solibacter sp. | reverse complement strand
TCCACCGCCACGTGATTCTTCGCCGCCGCGTCCACCACCTGCTGCATCCTCGGCGGAGTCCACAGCTTGTCGTAGTCCTTGGCCAGTTGATCCGGAATGAAAGTCGGGTTCACGTAGATATCGATGTGCTCATTCTCCAGAATCCCCACCGCGCGCTCCACCAGCGTGTCCATGAACTCCTGCGGGTCCGCGATCACGCCCACCTCGTCGGCCATCCAAGTGCGCATGCGCTTGCCGTGCCGGTCGGTCCACGTCATCGAATCGGTGAAGATGTAGTCGAACAACCCCGCCGCCTTGCGCGAGATCATCTGCATCCACTCGCGCCCCTCGGCCTGCATGGCGATGAAGCACGGCTGTCCCTTCATGCTCTCGTGGAACGCGATCACTCCGGCATCGGTCTCGATGGGGAATCCCTTGCCGCAGTTGACCGCGATGCCGTACCCGATGCCGTCTCGCCGCGATTTCCCGAGCGCCTGCTCCAGCGTCAGCCCGAGTTTCAGATGAACGTGGTAATCCACCACCGGAACATTATTCCGTCCCACCTCGATGATCTTGCGGAACGTGGCGTCCACCACCGGAGCCACCGCGCCCGGCGCTGTCGCATCGTCCGCCAGTGGCCGCACGCGGACGCTGCGGAAACGCGCCACGCTCCCTGGATTGTGGCCTTGCAGCGCAAACTGGCCGCGGTCCAGGAAGCGCCCGCTTTCCGGGCCCGGCGGTACCACCGGCGGCGTGGGCTCCGTGTAGTCCACCACCAGCATGCCGTCCAGCCGCACCTGCACGTTCTTGCCGCGCACCAATACGTGCATCTTGAACCACTGGCCGTCGTTGATGAATTGCTTGTACACATTGCGGATGCCGTACAGCGACCCCGTCTTCTTGCGCTCGCGATACGTCCCCTCGCCCCCGGCCGTATTATTGATCTGGACCTCGAAGCCCTTCGTCGGGAAGCCGGTCTCCTGGTACGCCGTGTGAAAATAAACCCCCGAGTTGCACGACGTTTGCGCCAGCGCCTCCACTTCGAGCTCAAAATTCTTGAATTCCCGCCCTGTGTAGAAGAGGTGCGACCGCGCCCCGTCCGCCACAATCTGCCCGTCGCGGACACTCCAGGCGTCCTTGTGTTCGCTGGGCTTCCACCCGTCCAGATTTTTCCCGTTGAACAACGGGATCCACGGCTCGTCCGCCGCTATCAAGGGCAACGAGGCCAGTCCGCCCACAAATGCACGCCGCGAGAGTTTCACAAATTCAGTATATGCCCCCACAGCAAGGTAGGGCGGACGCCCCCGTCCGCGCGCGACCCCCCGGTCGCGCTCTTGCGAACCATGCAAGCGATTTCAGAATCCGATTGACTCCCACCGTGCCGTAGTCTATCGTCACAACTTGGGGCACTCATGAATCGCATCTCCGCGCTGCTCTTTGCCTGCACGCTCGCCGCCGCCGCGGAGCCCGAAGTCCTCAAACTCTCTGGCGACGTGGAAGGCGTGCACGACCCCGTCATCATTAAACAGAAGGACACGTACTACGTCTTCTGCACCGGCGGAGGACGCGGCGGAACCGGCGGCATCATCCCCATCCGCACCTCCAAAGACCTCATCCACTGGACCAATGCCGGCACCGCGCTCCCCGGCGTGCCGGAGTGGGGCAAGCAGGAGATCCCCGGCGCGCGCGGCGCCTGGGCCCCCGACATCTCCTACTACAAAGGCAAATATCACCTCTACTACGCCCTCTCCACCTTCGGCAGCCGCAACTCCGCCATCGGACTCGCCACCAACCCCACGCTCGATCCCGCCGACCCGAAGTACGCCTGGAAAGACGAAGGCATGGTGCTCCGCTCCTTCCAGGACAAGGACGATTGGAACGCCATCGACCCCAACCTGGTAGTGGAAAACGAGGATAGCGTCTGGTTGAACTGGGGCAGCTTCTGGGGTGGCATCAAGATGCGCCGTCTCGACCCCGATACCGGCAAGCCCTCTGACAAATACCCCACCCTTTACTCGCTGTGCAGCCGCCCCCGCGAGCAACCCATCGGCGGCTCCGTCGAGGCCCCCTTTATCGTCAGGCACGATGCCTGGTGGTACCTCTTCGTCTCCTACGACCGCTGCTGCCGCGGCGTCAACAGCACCTACAACGTGGTGGTCGGTCGCTCCCGCCAGATCATCGGGCCGTACCTGGATAAGGACGGCAAGTCCCTCGCCGAAGGCGGCGGCACGCTGGTCATCGCCGCTACCACGCCGAACTGGCGCGGCCCGGGCCACGAGGCCATCCTTCAGGAACCGGGCCAGGACTACCTCGTCTTCCACGCTTACCACGGCACCACCGGCCGCAGTTCCCTGCAGATCTCCACCATGCTCTGGGAGAACGGCTGGCCGCGCGTGGGAGCGCTTCCCTAAAATGTTCTGCACTTGGTTTTCTCTGCGCTTTCCTCTGCGTTCTCTGCGTCTCTGCGTTGAAAAAGACGCCACCCATTTCAGGAGCACCCCATGAAACTCTCACGACGCAACTTCGCTCTCACCCTGGCCGGCGCGCCCTACATCCTGCGCGGCCAGCCGGCCGCCCTCCGCGCGCGCATCAAGATCGATACCGAGCGCGTCATCGGCGATATCGACCCCATGCTCTATGGCAACTTCATCGAGCACCTGGGCCGCTGCATCGATGGCGGCATCTTCGAGGAGAAGTCGCCCCTCTCCGATGCCAACGGCTTCCGCAAGGACGTCCTGGAGGCGGTCCGCAAGCTCAACGTCACCCTGCTGCGCTGGCCCGGCGGCAACTTCTCTTCCAACTACAACTGGCGCGACGGCATCGGCCCGCGCGACCAGCGCCCGCCGCGCCTCGAAATGGCCTGGGGCACCGTCGAAAGCAACCGCTTCGGAACCCACGAGTTCCTCAACTACGTCGAGATGCTCGGCACCCAGCCCTACATCTGCACCAACCTCGGCACCGGCACCTGGACCGAAGCCCAGCAGTGGGTCGAGTACTGCAATTCCGCCGAAGACACCGCCATGACCCGCCTGCGCCGCCAGAACGGACGCCGCGATCCCTGGAAGGTGAAGTTTTGGGGCCTGGGCAACGAGATGGATGGCCCCTGGCAAATGGGCCACCGCAGCGCCGAGGACTATGGCAAGTTCGCCCTCGAAGCCGCCAAGCTCATGAAGTGGACCGACCCCACCGTCAAGCTGATCGCCGCCGGCAGCTCCAACTTCGGCCCCGGCTCGGACTGGACCGCCTGGAACCGCACGGTTCTCGAGTACCTCCGCCAGCACGCCGACTATCTCTCGCTTCACACCTACGTCGGCAACCCCGCGAACGACTTCGGCGACTTCATGGCCAGTTCCATCGAACTCGACCGGCGCACCAAAACCGCCGAGGGCATCATCGATGCCGCCCTCTCCGGTCAGCCCGGCAACCGCAAAATCTATATCGCCTGGGATGAATGGAATGTCTGGTACCGCGCCCGCGGCAATACGCAGCGCGGTCGCCGCATTCTGGAAGAGCACTACAACCTGGAGGACGCGCTCGTCATCGCCACCTTCCTTAACTCGTTCGTCAACCACGCCCACATCGTCAAAATCGCCAACATGGCGCAACTGGTCAACGTCATCGCACCCATCTTCAGCAATGACAAGGGCATCTTCCTGCAGACCATCTACCATCCCCTCGCACTCTTCGCCAACAACGTCAAAGGCAAAGCCCTCGAACTCTTCGTGGACAGCCCCAAGTACAAGAGCGCCCGCTTCGACGGTGTGCCGTACCTCGACGTTTCCGCCGCGCTCGACAACGGGCAGCTCGTCATCAACGCCGTCAACCGCCACCCCGATCAATCCCTCGCCGCCGATTTCGAACTCGAGGACAAGCAGTTCTCCGGCCCCGTCGCCGTCTCCGAAGTCACCGGGCCCGATATCAAAGCGGAGAACGATTTCGACAAGGCGCCGGTGAAAACCGTCGAGCGCAGTGCCGCCGCCGAAGCGCGCCACCTGCGCTACAGCTTCCCGCCCCACTCCTACACCATGCTCAAGGTCAAGACGGTCTGAAGATGAGAACACTTTTACTCGCCATGGCGATCCCGTGTGCGGTCGCCATGGCCGCGGAACCCGAGTTGCTCAAGCTCGCTGGCGATCTCGGCACCCACGATCCCGTCATCATCAGGGAAGGGAACACGTATTACGTCTTCTGCACCGGCCGCGTGCCCGGCGGCGGAGGCATTATCCCCATCCGCTCTTCCACCGACATGCGCAACTGGAAGCTCTCCGGCGCCGTTTTCGAAAAGCTCCCCGATTGGGTGGCCCAGGAAGTTCCCAAGGCGCGCGATGCCTGGGCCCCCGACATCTCCTTTTTCAACGGCAAGTTCCACCTCTACTATTCGCTCTCCTCCTTCGGCGTGAACGAATCCGCCATCGGCCTGGCCACCAACCTGACGCTCGATCCCAAAAGCCCGAAGTACAAGTGGGTGGACGAAGGACTGGTGGTCCACTCGCGCACCGGACAGGACGACTTCAACACCATCGACCCCAACCTCGCGCTCGAGAACAAGAACACCGCGTGGCTCAACTGGGGCAGTTTCTGGGGCGGCATCAAGATGAAGCGCATCGACCCCAAGACCGGCAAGCTCTCGCCCAAGGACACCAGGCTCTACTCACTGGCCAGCCGTCCCCGTCTCAAGCCCCACGTTACCCCGCCAGTGGAGGGCGCCATCGAGGCCCCCTTCCTGGTGCGCCGCGACGGCTGGTGGTATCTGTTCGTCTCCTTCGATTTCTGCTGCCGCGGTGTGCGCAGCGACTACAACGTGGTGGTGGGACGCTCCCGCAAAGTCACCGGCCCCTACCTGGACCGCAACGGCAAGCCGATGACCGAGGGCGGCGGCACCCCGGTAGTTTCCGCCGCCACGCCCAACTGGCATGGCGCGGGTCACGAGGCCGTCTTCCTGGACAACGGTGTGGACTACTTACTGTTCCACGCCTACGACGCCAAGACCGGCCGTCCCCAATTGCAGATCTCATCCATGGTGTGGGAATCCGGCTGGCCCCGCGTGGCCACCATGCCCTGAGGCGGCAGCTTGATGTGGGGCAGCCTATTCAGGCTGCGGACCCGCTTTCCAACGGGTCCAGCCGGCTGAAAGCCGGCTGCGGGCAAGATTGCCCAATGCCACTTATTTTCCTCCTTTGGCATCGCGTCGATGGTTGCCGATGGTGCGACGAGGCCACTCTT
>JADGNS010000441.1 GCA_017883355.1 Candidatus Solibacter sp. | reverse complement strand
CTGCCCCGCGGCCGGCGGTATCCCCATCCGTGAGCAGACCGCTTCGGGAGGCGGATTCCACTGGTAACGAAGACCCCGTTTTGATTTTGATGCGGCTACGCGACCAGGTTGTGGAACACGGTGAACGAATTCCCAACCATACCTGTGTGGAGTCGATTCAGCGGGACCGCTACGAACCAGTAACCGGGCGCGCTCCCAAGTCCTGCGACACGTTGTTGGCGAGGCGGAAACAAGGCGACTTTCAGGCGCGGCTGAAGTTGGACAGCACCGACTGGCTGCGCCTCGACGTTGCCTATGCGAGCGGTAATGAGATCTATTCCTGGGCGGGTGCGAGCAAGTTCGAAGAGGGTGATCTTGACGAACTCGTGCCGGAGGGAGCCACGGGCACTGGCCCTTTCGCCACCATGCTTCTCGCGATTTTTCAGCCCCGTAGCCCGAAGTACATTTTCGAAGGAGAGACGACCGTGGACGGCCGGCGTCTTTTCGAATACTCGTTTGCAGTAGCCCAGGACCGAAGCCACTACCGGGTCAAGGCGCGCAAGGAATGGATCGTCACCGGCTATACGGGAACGCTGCTATTGGATCCGAGAACAGCGGAGCTAGTCCGATTAGTAGTGCGAACCGAAGAATTGCCGGCGGCGACCGATACGTGTGAAGCCGACACATCCTTGGAATACGGCATCGTGCAGTTGGGCGGGGGCGATTACCTGCTGCCGAAGGTCGCTCGGCAGCGATTCATCGGGCGCGAAGGCGCCGAAGCCGAAAATGCGATGACCTTTTCCGCGTGCCGTGAATACCAGGCGGAGTCGAGAGTGGCATTTGGCGACGGTGCGCAGACGGGCGGAGGGCAACCTGGCATTCCGGCGACGGCACTGGGTCTGCCCGTGGGCTTGCCGGTCACTGTGGACCTGGTCACTGCTGTTCGATTCGGCCAGGCGGCTGCCGGCGACGCAATCGAAGGGCGGTTGGCCAAACCGATTCGCGATGACCGGCAGAAAACGCTGGTTGCGGAAGGGGCAGCCGTCCAGGGACGGCTCATGCGCGTGGAGACCGGTCATACGCGGGGTATGGAGCACACGGTCGCGTTGCGGTGGGAAGCGGTCCAGGCCGGCGGCGTGACGGTGCCTCTTGTTCTGCTGCCGAACCGGCGGCCGGGCGATCTGAGAACAGGCGCGGGCAAGGTGCTGCGAAGCAGGGGGATGGAGATCGAATTACCGCTGCCCAGCGAGAGCCGTTACGGCGTGTTTCACCTTCCGGGCGGGCGGGAGGTGCTGGAGAGCGGCTTCCGGACGGAGTGGTTTACCGCCCAGCCTTAGCCTTATGCGCGACGCACTGATGTTCGCCTGTGCCATCGGCCTAGCGGCGGGGGCGGAATACGATCCGACTGAGGTGCTCATGCGGGCCACCCAGAAGGCGCTGGCCAGCGCGCAGGAAATTCCAAATTACACTTGCGTGGAAACGGTGAACCGGGATTACTTTGAGCCGGCGGCAGTATCGCTGCCGCGCGCGTGCAGTGTGTTGCTGGAGCAGCGGCGGCACCCAACGCCGGATCTGGTGCTGCGCAAGTACTCATCCGACCGATTGCGCCTGGATGTGACGATGGCGAACACGGGCGAGATCTACTCGTGGTCTGGCGCAAGCCGGTTCGAGGACGCCGAAATCGATCACGTGGTGCGCTACGGACCGATCGGCACCGGCAGCTTCGGAGGAATTGTAGCCGTTGTTTTTCAGGAGGATGCCAAGAGGTTCAGGTTCGAGAGAACCATAACGGACCACAATCGAACCGTGATGGAGTACTCGTTTCAGGTGGCGAAGTCCGCCAGCCACTACTCGATGAAAGCCGCCAATTCATGGGTGCGAATCGCCTACAGCGGGACCCTCCAGGTAGATGCGGAGACGGCTGACATGGTCCGGATAACGATGACCACCGGAGAAGTGCCGTTGGCCGCTGGTATGTGCATGTCGACCAACACGATGGACGTCACGCGGGTGCAGATTGGCGACGGGCAATTCCTTTTGCCGAAACAGGCGCGGCAGCGTTTTATCTACCCGAATGCCGAGGAGACGGAGAACACGACAGGATTTACGAATTGCCGGGAGTTTCGGGGCAAATCGACGGTCACCTTTTCACCCGACTCCGAACCGCCGACCAGGGAAGGTACCAAGAGCGCATCCGCGAAGGTGCTCGCCTTGCCGACCGGATTGCCATTCTCCCTTGATCTGACGGCATCGATTCAAACCGACACCGCCGCGGCGGGAGATCCCTTTTCCGCAAAACTTGTGGCCACAATTCGGGACGTTAGAGGCAAACTGCTGGCGCCAAAGGGTACGGCGGTAGAGGGCCACTTGCTGCGAGTGCAGAGCTTTGTTCGACCGCCGGAGGTGGTGGTTGTGCTTAAACCGGAAGCCCTGTGGATCCATGGCGCCAGAGTAGCCCTTACCGTGGAACGGGATTGGACACGCGTGCTGGCGGAGGGAAGAAAGAAAGGGAAGAAAGGTGTGGAGATTCTGTTGCCTCTGCGGGGAGAAGACAACTCAGGGGTATTTCGTTTTTCAGGAGAGCACGTTACGGTCCCCAACGGGTATCGGTCTGAGTGGCGGACAGGTTCGGCCGGCGGATCAGTGCGGAACCCGCGTTGACGCCAAACATAAAGCTGCTGGGTCTGGGAAGCGGCCTGGGGCGCTTGCACAATTGGCGGTTTAGCCAAATGACTGCTATAATCATTCTTGATGGATGCAAAGACTTTGGCCCTATATGAGGCGCGCGCACAAGTCTTCAAAGCGTTAGGGCACCCTTCCCGTTTGCTTATCGTGGATGAACTCATGCAGTCGGAACGGTGCGTCTGCGACTTGACCGCGATCGTCGGCTCGGACATGTCCACTGTCTCCAAGCACCTGTCGGTGCTGAAGGCCGCGGGCGTGGTACAAGATGAGCGTCGGGGGGCCCAGATCTGGTATCGCCTCCGCATGAAGTGTGTCACCAAGTTCTTTAGTTGTGTCGAGTCCGAGTTGCAGAAGCAGGCGCGTGAGCAATGGGACCTGGTCCACGCAGGTACCACACCGTAATCATTCCGGAAAGAAAGGAAACGACATGAACATACAACCCAAGTGCTCCTGTTCAGGAAATACAGACCTGATGTTCTCTTGCTCCGGGGCGGCGGATATCGCCGAGATCGGCGATCGTGCCGTGCGGACGCTCCACAAGGCGGGCGATGCGAAGATGTTTTGCCTCGCGGGAATCGCCGGTAGAGTCGAGTTGATCGAGGTCAATACACGCGACGCCGACCGGATCCTTGTGGTGGACGGTTGCGATAGCGACTGCGCGAAGAAGACCATGGAGTTCGGCGGCTTCACCGATTTCATCCACCTGCGGGTCAGCGACCTGGGCATGGAGAAAGGCAAGACGCCGGTCACCGATGAACGGATTGCGATAGTCGCGGCGAAGCTGCGCGACCTGCTGGGGCGGCAATTAGAAGTTGCGGAGGCATAAGTGTTTCGCAAGTTCAGTTCCATGGTTCTGTTCTTCCTTGCCGTGGCGGCTCTCTTCGCGATCTTCGTCCACGCCGAGAAAGGTCGGGCCGATTCCCGGGCGGCGTCGCAGCCGCAGACAACGGACACCAAGGTCGTCGCCTATTACTTCCATGTAACCGCCCGCTGCACTACATGCCGCACGATTGAGAGCTATTCCCGTGAAGTCATTGAGCGGAGGTTTGGCGCCGACATCGCTGGCAACCGCCTGCAATACAAACTCGTGAACGTGCAGCTTCCGGAGAACCGGCACTTTGTGAAGGACTATCAACTCTTCACGAAATCGCTGGTGCTGGTGCGCTTCGAGAAGGGTAGGGAGGCCGAGCACAAAGTGCTGAACGAAACCTGGGAACTTGTCGGAGACAAATCGGCCATGCAGGGGTACGTGGAGCGGGAGGTTCGCGACTACCTCAAGAGGCTCTCGTGATCTTGCCTGCCACGGCGGTGCTGACGGCGGTCTGGCTGGGAATCCTCACTTCGATCAGTCCGTGTCCGCTTGCCACGAACGTGGCCGCGATGTCGTTTATTGGCAAAGATCTCTCTTCTCCGCGGCGGGTTCTCCTGACCGGGGTTCTGTACACCCTGGGGCGGAGCCTGGCCTATGCGGTATTGGCCGCTCTTCTGATCGCCAGTGTGTTCGCTATCCCGGACTTGTCTTTCTGGCTCTCCACGTATATGAACCAGTTCCTCGGGCCGGTCCTGATCGCGGTCGGGATCGTCCTTCTGGGATTCGTGCACATCAATTTCGCCACGTCGTGTGTCAGCGACAAGGCCGGGGAGCGTTTTGGAAGATCCGGATCCTGGGGCGCCGGCCTGCTTGGGATTCTCTTTGCCCTATCTTTTTGTCCGGTGTCCGCAGCCCTGTTTTTCGGCAGCCTGCTTCCACTCGCCATCAAGAATGGCTCCAGCGTGTTGCTGCCCTCGGCATACGGGGCTGGAACCGGTGTCCCCGTGTTCGTGTTTGCGGTGCTGATCGCCCTGGGCGCCCAGTGGGTCAGCAAGGCATTCCAGAAGCTTGTCCAGTTCGAAAAGTGGGCCCGGCGCCTGACGGGAGCGATTTTCGTCATCGTCGGAACTCGCTACTGTCTGATCTATATCTTCGAGGTGCAGCTATGAAAATTCAAATCGCGGGGCCTGGCTGCCCCAATTGCCAGAATACGGAACGGAATGTCATCGATGCCTGCGCTGCACTCGATTTGGCCGCGGACATCTCGCACGTGACGAACATCGCCGACATTCTGGATCTCGGCGTAATGCGAACTCCCGCAGTGGTGATCGACGGCGAGGTGGTGATTTCCGGGCGAGTTCCGACCGTTTCGGAACTCAAGAACATGCTCGTGAACCGGGTTTGACGACGGGCCAGGGCAAAATAGTTGAGGTTGTCTCTCTGCCATAAGCGTCTAGCGACGAAAGGAAAGAATATGAACAAAGTAGAAGTCTTCGATCCCCCAATGTGTTGCTCCACAGGTGTGTGCGGCCCGAGTGTCGATCCGGCGCTGGTGAGATTCGCCAGTGATCTCCACTGGCTGGCGAATCAGAAGATCGCAGTCGAGCGCTATAACCTGGCCCAGCAGCCGCAGGCGTTCGCCGCCAGCGAAGTTGTGAAGACAGCCCTCCGGCAGTGCGGAAACGAGTGTCTGCCCCTGATCTTGCTGGATGGTGCGGTCATCAGCAA
>JADGNS010000017.1 GCA_017883355.1 Candidatus Solibacter sp. | reverse complement strand
TTGCCGCTGAACATGGCCTTCTTGGCGGCGAACACTACCTGCTCCGCGATCGCTACTCCAGGTTGGGGGATGAGGCGGAATGGAACCACAACTGTAACATGTCACCTGTTACAGTAAATGTCAAGAGCAAAGCATAAGAGGGTCGCCTTGTGCATCCGAACGAGTGCGTGGCGAACGACCCATACTCACTTGACAGGTGTAAGGCAACGGGCTACAGTATGACCAGTGAAGATACGGAACTTCGTCCACAAGGGCCTGAAACGGCTCTACGTGGAGGACAGCGTAAAAGGCCTGCCTCCAGACGCTGTGGATAAGCTCCGCGCAATGCTGACCTTCCTGCAGGACATGCAGGACCCGGAAAAACTGCGCGCCTTCCCACTGTGGAACGCCCACCAGCTCACCGGGGACCGTAAGGGAGTCTGGAGCCTGCGCGTCACTCGCAACTGGCGCCTGACGTTCCAGATCAAGGACGGCGAGATATTGGATGTGGATTATGAAGACTATCACTGAGGAGAAGACCATGCGGATGCTAAACCCCGTTCATCCCGGCCGCTTTTTGCGCACCGAGATTATCGAGGCACACGGCCTTTCCGTGACGGATGCGGCGAAGATTCTTCGCGTGTCCCGCCCAACCCTTTCCAGTCTCTTGAACGCGAAGGCCGATCTCTCCGGCGATATGGCCCTGCGCTTCGAGAAGGCGTTCGGCGTCGACATGGATACCCTCATGCGAATGCAGAATTCCTACGACATCGCGCGTACGCGCAGCCGCGAGAAAACAATTCGAGTGGAGCGGTACAAACCGCGGCCTGCGGCGTAGGAAGTTGCGGACAGCTTGCTTGGCGCCTTGGGTGATCCGCGATCCGCCCCCCCTCACTCCCCCAATATCCGCCGGTACACCTCGTACGCCCCTCCGCCGAAGAGCACGAAGATTACCTCTTCCACCGTCGTATCCGCCCGCTCCAGATGCCTCCGCACTTCCCGGATGGCGATCTCCGCCGCCGCATCCTGCGGGTAGCCGTACACCCCCGTGCTGATCGCCGGGAAGCTTATCGTGCGCACCGCGCGCTCGTCGGCCAGCTCCATGCACTTGCGGTAGCACCCCGCCAGCAGCTCCGCCTCCCCGTGGCGCCCATCGCGATACACCGGACCCACCGCGTGGAATACGTATTTCGCCGGCAGGTTGCCCGCGCCCGTCGCCACCGCGCTGCCGGTGGGACATCCGCCCGCCGCGCCGCGGATCGCGTCCAACTCGCGCATGATGGCCGGCCCGCCCGCGCGATGGATGGCGCCATCCACGCCGCCTCCGCCGGCCAGCGCCGAATTGGCCGCGTTGGCCATCGCGTCCACCGCGATCCGCGTGATGTCGCCTTCCTGTAAAACGATCTTTCTTCCCGTGGAACTCGTCCAGCCCATACTATCTATTACAATCATTTCATGACCAGGCGAGAACTTCTGGCGGCCGGCGCGGCATTTGCCACCTGCGCAACACCCCTGATGGCGGCACAAACCCACATCGATAAATCGCGCATCAGCGCGATCACCGACGAGATCGGTCTCAGCACCTTGGAGGCCATCGCGTTTGCGCATTACTACGGGATGCAGAATGTCGAAATCCGCAATTCGCCGGGCAAGAAGGAATATTACTTGCTGCCCGAAGCGGATATCAAGGCCGATTCCGACCTCTTTGCCAAAGAGGGGCTCAAGGTCTCCTTCGTCAATACCGGCCTGCTCAAGTACACCTGGCCGGACACCGAGCCCGTGCGCCGGCGCCCCGAAACGCCCGAAGCCCGCGACAAGCGCCTCGCCGCCGAGAAGGTGCGCTGGCTCCAGCGCGCCGAGGATCTCCAGAAGGCCATCCGCTGCGCCCACATCATGGGCTGCGACAAGGTGCGCGTCTTCGCCGGCACCCGCGTGGCCGATCCCACAACCCTGTACCAGAGGATCGCCGACACCCTCGGCGAGATGTCCAAGCTCGCGGAAAAGGAAAAAGTCTACCTCCTGCTGGAAAACGAAGGCTCGCAGAACGTCGCCTTGGCGAGTGAACTCGCCGATGTCATGAAACTGATTCCCTCCCCATGGGTGGGCTACAACTGGGATCCCCACAACGCCTACGGCAAGGAGAAAGCCTACCCCGAAGGCTACGGTCTGCTGCCCAAGTCGCGCATGCTCAACCTGCAAATCAAGGGCAAGGGCGTCATGCCGGAGAGTCCGGAGAAGGAGGATTGGCGCGCCATCTTCACCGCATTGAACAATGATGGCTACGAGGGCAAAATCGGCCTCGAGACCCATCTCTTCGACGGCACCCTGATCACCGCCGCTCACAAATCCATGGACGAAATCATGAAGATCGTGCGCGAGGTCTGACCATGCGAAACAACTTCATGGTCGCGTTTGGCATTGGCCTCGCCGTCATCGCGCTCGCCGTGGGCGGCATCTTCTTTATGCAGCGCGGCGACCGGATTGAACTCCCGGGCAAGATCCTCAAGGTGCGCACCGCGCCGCTCGATGAGGATAGCTCCATCGCCGTAATCGACTTCCGCATCACCAATCCGTCGAACATACTGTTTGAAGTGCGTACCGTGACGGTGGAGATGGACGACCCCCAGGGCAGGAGCTACCTCGGCCAGCCGGTAAGCGAAATGGACGCCGTGCGCCTCTTCGAAGGGCTGCCCGTGCTCGGCCAGAAATTTAACCCGACCCTGATCATGCGCGAGCGCCTCGGGTCGCACGGCTCGGCCGACCGCATGATCGCCGCGCGTTTCCAGGCGCCCATGGCCCTGCTCGATGGCCGCAAGCGCTTCATCGTCCGCATCGAGGAAGTCGATGGCAAATCCTTCGAGTACGCCGAGGAGCGCTAGCGTGAAGTAGGACAGACCATCGCCTTGCGTGGTCTGTCATGTTCTGTGGTCTGTTCCACCTCTCTGTAAGCATGGCTGTTTTGACAGACCACAAAGAGCGATGGTCTGTCCCACCTCTCTGCCAGCATGCCGTTTGACAGCCACAAAAGAGCGTGGTCTGCCCCACTCACTTCCGCAGCAGCCCGTAGTGCGGATCCAGCGTCACCTTCATCGGCGCCGCCTTCAGCGCTACCGTGAACGTCGTCGGGACGTTCGCCGACCGCACCCACTGCGTCATCGTGTGCCCCTTGCTGACCGCGATCTCCACCGGCACCGCCGCCGTGAAATCCTCGTCCACCCCGGATTGCGTCACCGTCCCGGTCAGTCGCACGTTCGGCGCCGCGCCCTTCACGCTCCAACTCAGCTTGATCGTCGGGATGCCCGTCCCGTAGACCCATTGTTCGAAGAAGCTCTCCAGCTTCGGATCGTCGGATTTCGGCGGCACGAACTCCGCCGCCAGCAACCGGAACTCCTCGGTGGTGATGTCCTTCCGGTCGTAGCGCTTGCTGATCTCCGCCAGCAACGCCAGGAATTTCTGGTCACCCATCCGGCCGCGCAGCATCTGCATGATCCAACTCCCCTTGCCGTAGGTGATGGTGCGCCACGCGCGCGGTTCCTGCGAGGTTTCCAGCCGCGTGCCCAATACGATCGGGCCGGCGGAATCCACCACCTGGCCCACTTCATTTTTGGCCAGGAGGTTGTCGCGATAGTTCTCCAGCATGATCTCCATCGACCGTGTGCCGCGCCGCTTTTCCAGGTACAGCAACGCCGAGTAGTTGGCCAGAGCCTCCATCAACCAGTTGTCCCGGTAGGTGGCCGGCGTGACCCGGTTGCCCCACCATTGGTGCGCCGTCTCGTGCGCCTGCAGCACGTCCTGGAAAAACAGCTCGGACGAAGCGTTGCCGCCTCCCACCCGGGCGCCCGGGATGGTCTTGAAGTACGCCAGCGTCGAAAGGTAGATCAGTCCCGGGAAACCCTGCCCGAAGGTGCCCGGTATAGGCGAGACGGTCAGATGCGGCAGCGCCGGAGGCCCGAACCGCGCAGCCATGAACTCCATGGCGGACGCCACCTCGCCTGCCAGCGTCTGCAGGTTCTCCGTCGGGCTCGGGATGTGTGGCTCGATCGGCGGACCCGCCTCCAACGCGTCCGGCCGGCGGCGCGAGAGGCCGACCACCGGCGGCATCGGCGGCGGCATGACGGGAGCGCGCATTTGCAGCGCAGATTCGATTTTGCGGTTGGCGCACACGTCCACCTCGTACCCTCCGCGCTCCAGCTTCGCGTGCAGATAATCGCCCAGGTTGAAACCCACGATCCGCACCGGCGCGCTGATCCGCCGCCGCACCACACGCATGTCGCCCTCGGTGCGATCCTCCACCGTATCGCCCGCGCTCACCAGATCCAGGTCGCGCGGGAAGTGGAAGGTGAGGTCGTATTTGGAAAAGCGGTGCCCGTTGGCCGGATACCAGTTGCCGCGTGAACTCACGTAGTAGATCCGTTCGCCGGCCTCGTGAATCACCTTGCCGGAGTGGTGAAACTCGAACTCGTATTCGCGCCCCGCGTGCAGCGGCTCTACCGGCGCCACCAGAAACAGATTGTTGCCGCCGCGCGCCAGGTTCAGCCGCGTGCTTTCGGCTTGCAACACTTCCGCCGCCACCCCATCCACGCGCACCTCCGTCACCGACATCTCGCGCGCAATCTCGAATGCCGCCACGGCAATCGATGCCGCGGTCACCCGCACCTTGACGCGCGAGATCGCGTTCAACGTGAGATCCGGCGCCACCGTGGCATCGATCCGGTAATCGCTCATTTGCGGATCGTGTACCTGGGGCGTGGGCTTCTTGCGCGACGATCGCGCCGGAAAGCTGGTCCAAACGTCGAAGAACAGGCGGTTCTCCCGCGTCGTGAGCTGCCCCGCCAGAATTTGCTCGAGGTTGTCCGGGTCGTAGACCAGGTCGAAGTTGCCCAGGTTGTTGCTGCGGAACATGCCGGCGAACAGGTGGTCGGCGCGCGCCGGCCCCGCCAGCAGATCCAGCGTCAGCCTCACCTGATAGCTCGTGCCCAGGTTGCGCAGCACCGGGCTCCACTGCTCGTCCAGCACCGGCCCCATTTCCGGGGCCTTCCGATTGGCCGGGTTGTCGGCCATCTGGCGCTTGAGCTGATCGTAGACATCGCCCGTGAACAGCAGCACGGCCGCGCGAATGTGTTCATCCAGATTCGGCGCGTCGACAAACGCGGCCAGCGATCGGCGCTCCGCGCGGTCGGGCGGCAGCAGGATCACCTCGCCATCGCCCCCTTCCACATCGGCCGAGAAGACCGCCGCCATCCTGCGCCCCGCCACCGGCTTGCTGAAGATCAGATAGCCGTCGGTCAGATAGACCCGTATGTCTTCCTTGAGGAACGTGAGGTCGCGCACCCGATAGCACTCGTCGCGGTCGAAGCTGTTCTCGCGCACCGCCCGCGCGAGATCGGCCGCCGTCCCGCCAAACACCGGGAAGGGAAGCAACCAAGCCAAAACCAGAACCGTCCGCACCATGCCCCTAGTCTACCCATCCTGAGGGCCGAAGAGTTTTTAGCCGCCGACGAACACGGATAAGCAAACACCTTGAGTGTTCTTGTTTTATCCGTGTTCATCCGTGGCCATTCAGTTCTTCTGCCTCCGCGGCAACCACTCATCCGAGTTACACTCAATATTTCATCGCGCCAACACCACATACGGAGGATTCCCGTGCAATTCCTTACTCTGCAACGCGAAGGCTGGGACGAACCCGGCGTGCTCTACGACGGCCGGGTGACCGGCTTGAAGGGCGCCGGCTTCGACGACCTGCTCTCGGTGATTTCGGGCGGCGCCGACGCCCTGGATCGCGTGTCGCGATGGCTCTACAGCCAGCCGCGCAGCGAGCCCCTCGACCTGGCGGCCACCCGCCTGCGCGCGCCCATCCCCAAGCCGCCGAAGTTCATCTGCATCGGCCTGAACTACCGCGACCATGCCGCCGAATCCAAGATGGCGATTCCCGACGTGCCCACGGTATTCGCCAAATTCGCCAACACCGTGACCGGCCACCTCCACCCCATCGTGCTGCCCAAGAACTCGGCCAAACCCGATTACGAGGCGGAGTTCGCCGTGGTCATCGGCAAAGGCGGCCGCCACATCCCCCAGGACCGCTGGCGCGAGCACGTCTTCGGATACACCATCGTCAACGACGTCAGCGCGCGCGATTTCCAGATGGCCACCAGCCAGTGGACCATGGGCAAAACCTTCGACACCTTTGCGCCCATGGGCCCCGTCATCGTGACCGCCGATGAAATCGAAGATCCGCACAAGCTCGCCATTTCCCTCACCCTCAACGGCGAACTCATGCAGAGTTCCAACACCTCCAACCTCATTTTCGGCGTGCCCCAGCTCATCGCGTTCCTCTCCAGCGTGATGACCCTCGCGCCCGGCGATCTCATTTCCACCGGTACCCCGGCCGGCGTCGGATTCGCGCGCAAGCCGCCCCGCTGGCTGCTGCCGGGAGACCAGGTCGCCGTCGAGGTCGAAGGCATCGGACGCCTGGTCAATCCCGTGGTGGCGGAAGCCTAGCTTCCTGCTAGAATCAAAACTGGTGTGCGCCCGTAGCTCAGTTGGATAGAGTGGCTGACTTCGAATCAGTAGGTCGGGAGTTCGAATCTCTCCGGGCGCACCACACAAATCGCCCCTGCCGCGGAGTTTCGATAGCACCGCTCCTCAACGATAGCATCAGAGTCATGGTTGACTTCAACGATCTCACCATGCTTCCTAAGCCGTGCCGTGACGGCCGCGATCTCCCGCGAGAGCCGTTATAATATCGGCTTCCATGCAAACAAAAGTGGGAACGAACAAAGGCGCGATCGCCGGACGGCGCTCGTTTCTTGTAGGTGCGGCGGCTGCGGTTGCGGGCGGCGCACCGGCCCTCCAAGGTCAGCAGTCTTCCGCGCGCGCGACGCCCGCCGCGTCGCTCCCCGATCCCTTACGTGCTCCCGACCAGGTCACCGCCATCGGCGACGGCCGTGGCGGCGCCATTCGCCTGACGCGCTCAGGCGACAAATGGCAAGCCACCGAGGTTGAGGTTGCCACGGAACTCCGTAAAGGCAAGGGTGGCACGGAGATGGTGGTTTCCGTCAGTGCACCCAAGACCAGGCTGACCCGTCTTCGGTTACGCTGGCATGGCTCCTTTCCACCCGGCTGCCGTTTTCTGGGAGACCATTGGGAGCGATCCTACGGCGATCTGGAGTGGCGTGGCCTGGCGGGCGAGCGCTTGATGCCCTGGTATTTCCTCGCTCACGATGGCCGGGCTACCCACGGGTTTGGAGTCAAGACCGGCGCAGCCGCAATCTGCTGCTGGCAGGCGGATGCCGGCGGCATGACCCTGTGGCTGGATGTCGGCAACGGCGGCGGGGGCGTCGAACTCGGCGACCGCCGTCTCGAAGCGGCCACGATTGTGGTCCGCAAAGGAAGGGCCGGCGAACTTCCGCTGGGCGCCGCGCGTGCGTTTTGTCAATTGATGTGCGAAGCGCCCAGACTGCCCGCGAAGCCGATCTACGGCAGCAATAACTGGTATTACACCTACGGCCGGAATGTCTCCGCGGCCGCCAGCCTGAAAGACGCAGCCCTGCTGTCCGAACTGATGCCCCCGGATTCGGGTAACCGCCCGTTCATAGTAATGGATATGGGGTGGGGCGCGGCGCGCGATGGCGCAGGCCCCGTAGCGCAAACCAATAAAGGCTATCCCGATATGCCGGGTTTGGCGCGGCGGATGAAAGATCTCGGCGTGCGGCCAGGCATTTGGACCCGGCCCACCCTGACGATTGAAAAGCTCGCCGAAGGTTGGAGGCTGCCACCCGCGGGCGGGAGGCCGAAGGGTGAGTTAATCGCCATCGATCCCAGCATACCGGAGGCCCTGGCTTATATCGCCGAAAGCATCGGCGCAATCCGGGGCTGGGGGTACGAGTTGATCAAGCACGATTTCTCCACCTTCGATCTCACCGGCCGCTGGGGTTTTGAAATGGGCCCGGAGCTCACCGACAGAAATTGGCATTTCCGGAATCGCGGCAAGACCACTGCCGAAATCATTCTCGACTTATACCGCACCATCCGTCAGAGTGCGGGAGATGCCGTACTCATCGGCTGCAACACCATTGGTCACCTGGCGGCCGGCCTGGTAGAGGCGCAGCGCATCGGCGACGATACCAGCGGCCGGGAGTGGAGCCGCACGCGCAAAATGGGGGTCAACACGCTCGCCTTTCGCATGCCGCAACACAACACATTCTTCGCGGCCGATGCCGACTGCGTTCCGATCACCCGCGAGATCCCCTGGAGCCTGACGCAGCGCTGGCTCGATCTGGTAGCGCGCAGCGGAACCGCCCTGTTCATCTCCGCGGATCCCGCGATGGTCGCGGCCGAACACAAGCCGGCGCTGAAAGCCGCGCTCGCGGAGGCCGCCCGTGTGCACGCTCCCGGCGTGCCGCTGGACTGGATGGATACCACCGTTCCCCAACAGTGGCGCCTCGACGGGAAGACCGTCCGTTACGATTGGTACGAGGGAGACTGACAGCCAACGCAAGACTAACTTCGCTTAGGCTCGGTCGCGGCATCGGCGCCGGCGGCCCGCACGCCCGCGCAGGCCGGTACTCATAGGATTACTGGATTTTCAAACGTAAGATGGTCAGCGAGTGTTTGGGAAATAGATAAGTGAAGCCATTATCCGCCACCGCGAGAGTCGCGCTCCGGACCGCGGGCTTCACCTTTTCGCTGCCAAAATCGTTGACGGCTTTGAGATCGGAATTGTTCATCTCCCAAACCCCGGCATCCTTGCCGATCTGTCCGGCAACGTTGTCCAGGCGGGCGGAAATGTCCAGCTTCTCGCTGCGATTCAACACATTCAGGTAAACCGTGCGATCGGCCGCGTGGTAAGTGGAAGAAACATCCAGATACCCCAGCGGCGCACGGTCTCCTACGCGATAAGTTGGGCTGGTCACTTGCACGTCCAGGGACGTATTGCCGCGCTGCTTGCCGTATTCCAGCAAGGGGAAATAGATGGTCTGCAAATACATCCCCTGCTTATTCGTAAAGATGGGAGCGATCACGTTGACCAGTTGCGCCAGGTTGGCCATTTTCACGATATTGGCATGGCGGATGAACGAATTCAAAAACATGCCGGTAGCCAGCGCGTCCTCGAAATTGTAGTGCTCTTCCAGCCCGGTCTTGGCAATCTCAAATTCCGTGGTGCCGCTGCGGGCGCGGTACCAGGTGTTCCATTCGTCAAAGGCGATATAAATCGGATGCGGCCGGGTCTGCTCATTTCGCGCTGCCCTGATCTGCCCTTCCACGATCGCAATCCGGTCATCCAGGTCCTGCGAAATCGAAAGATACTTCTCGAAGTTACTATCCGGGTTACCGATGTAAGTGTGCAGCGAGATATAGTCGATCTCGTTCTTGAGATGACCGAGAACCGTGCGGTTCCAGCCGATCCAGTCGGCGTTGGGTCCGAAGTTGGAGGAACCGCTGGCGATCAGCTTGACCGAGTCGTCCTGACGGCGCATGGCGACGGCCGCCTGTAACGCGAACTTGGCATAATCCTCGGCGTTCTTGTGGCCTAACTGCCAGGGACCGTCGATTTCGTTGCCCAGGCCCCACACCTTCACGTTCCACGGTTTCTCGCGGCCATTCTTGCGGCGCTGGTTGGCCCAATAAGTGGGACGCGTCTCATTGCAGTACTCCACCCATTGCCGGGCGCTATCCACGCTGCCCAGTCCGGCGTTGATGCAGAGGTAGGGCTCGGAGCCCGTGCGTTCGCAGTAGCGCAGAAACTCGTCGGTGCCGAAGCGATTGGATTCCAGCGCACCCCAGGCGTGGTCCGGACGCGCCGGACGCTGGTCGCGCGGTCCGATGCCGTCCATCCAGTTATACCCGGACGCGAAGTTGCCGCCCGGCCAGCGCAGAATGGAAACGCCGAGCGGCTTCACGGCGTCCAGAACGTCCTTGCGGTATCCTTCGGAATCCGATAGAGGGCTGCCCTCCTCGAAAATACCTCCGTAAATGCAACGCCCGAGATGCTCGGCGAAATTGCCGAAAATGTGGGGATGCACCTCCCCGATCACGCGGCTGGTATCGATCCGAATGCGGGCCTGGGGCGCCTGCCCCGGCAACTGGAGGCTGAGTAGCGGAAGGAGCAGGGCTGCACACACGGCGGCCCGGTCTTGTAAGCGCATGCATAAATGCTAAGTCGCCCCCGCGGGATTGTCAAGTTTTGCGCTGCCAAACAGAGCACGCCGGATAGCTGCGGTCCGCAGCCCCTGGGCGGCCGGCAGCAATCTTCCCGTTTCCCATTAGAAAACGATGACTTACTCGTTGTTTTGTGGTCCATCCGTAGTTTTATATTGTGAAACACGGGCTGCCCACCCGATTCTGCGTGGCGTGCCCATACATTGAGTGATACATTCTTCCAAACACTGGGAGGTGTTCTCATGCGCCATGTTACATATTGCTTCGCCTTGCTGCTGGCGGCAGGCTCGGCCTTCGGTCAAGCCGGCGGCACGGGTTCCATTCAAGGCACCGTAACCGATCCATCGGGAGCGGTCGTCGGAGGCGCCGCGGTGACCGCCTCGAACCTTTCGACGGGTGTTCGAACCGAGCGCAAAACCACCGACGCCGGCTTCTTTGTGCTTTCCCTCCTCCCCCCCGGAGAGTACACGGTGACGGTGAATGCACCCGGATTCCAGAGCCTCGTGCGAGCGCGCGTGGTGGTGGATGCGCTGGCCATCGTGGGATTGGATTTCAAGCTGCAAATCGGCGCGGCCACCCAGTCCGTTACCGTGGAAGAGGCGCCCAGCATGCTCAAGACGGACGATGTCGCGCTCGGCGGATCCATCCAGAACAACGTCTACGATTCGCTGCCCCTGGCGATGAACGCAAGTGCGCGCGATCCCTCCGCGTTCGCCGGTCTCGTCGTCGGCGTCAACAACTACAGCACCCAGCCGGCCGGTCCATCCACCGGCTCCTTTAACGGCGGCCAGACCTATCAGAATGAAACCTACATCGAAGGCCTCCCGTTGACCAACGCCGGGACGGAAAGCGATACCCGCAATCTCGCCTTTGGTGTCTCCGTCGAGGCCGTCGAGCAGTTTCAGATTGAGACCACCGGCGCCAAGGCCATGTATGAAGGGCAGGGCGTGTCGAATTATGTCTTGAAGTCCGGCGGCAACCAGTTTCACGGCGGAGTCTACGAGTATTTCCGCAATACCCTGTTCGACGCGCGAGGCTTCTTCGCGCCCACCACGCCGGTGGAGCATCAGAACGAATTCGGCGCCACCATCAGCGGCCCCATCAAGAAGAACAAGATGTTCTTTTTTGGCAACTATGACGGATATCGCTATAACTCGGCAACCTCCGCCCAGGTTCAATCTATCCCCACGGCCTTGGAGAGGACCGGCGATTTCAGCGCCTTTCCCCAAGTGATTTACGATCCGAACAGTGCCGTGGGAACCGCCGTGCGCACGCCGTTTCCCAACAATGTCATCCCCTCGGGCCGCATCTCGGCGATCTCGCAATCCCTGGCGTCTTATCTTCCCGCACCAACCAATGGCGGTATCCAGAATAACTACCTGGCCGTGTTGCCGCAATTGATCAATAACGACAGCACCACCAATAAGGTGGACCTCAACCTCTCGGATAAGCACCGGCTCTATGCCTTGTTCAGCACCGGTAAGTACACCACGAATTTTACCGGCAGTTACGCGGCCGGCACATCCGCCCTTCCTCTGCCGTACACCCAATCGCGCTTTGTGACCGAGTACGCCACCACCGCCCAGCTTCACGATATCTACACGCTGAAGCCGAACCTCCTGAACCAGTTCAGCCTCTCCTTCAGCCGGATGTACATACCGCTCGGCAATCCTACCGCCGGCGGTAACTATCCGACTAAGGCGGGGATCACCGGCCTGCCGCCCGGCATCGCCAGTTCGGCCATGCCTGACGTCAACTTCGCCGGCAACAACGCGCCTATATCCTGGGTTGGGACCAACGCCCACGTCAATACCGAAGCCGCCAACACGTTTGACATACAGAACAACGTGCTGTGGACCAAAGGAAAGCATTTCATTACGGTCGGCTTCCAATTCCAGGCGCTGCAGGACAACTTCAACAATCCGCTGACCGGCACACTGGCCAGTTTCAGTTTCAGCAACAATGAAACTGCTAACTTTTCGTCCACTGGAACCCTGGTGAGCACCACTGGTCTTTCCTACGCCAGTTATCTGTTGGGGCTCGTGGACTCCAGCAGCGTCACCCAGAATGCCGTGGCGGAAACCGGCGGACGCTACAAGACCTACGCGGCGTACATTCAAGACGATATCAAGGTCAGTCCCCGGCTCACCGTCAACCTGGGCCTGCGCTGGAATGTGTGGGGAACGTTCAAAGAAGTGTACAACCGCATGTCGTTCTTTAACCCCGATCTGCCCAATCCGCTGGCGGGCAACCATCTCGGAGCCCTGCAATTTGCCGGCGATGGCCCCAATAGCTGTCATTGCTCGACGCCGGTGAAGACGCATTACATCAATCCCGGACCCCGCCTGGGACTTGCCTATCGTCTCGGCGAAAAGACCGTGATCCGCGCCGGTTTCTCGCTGGTTTACGCGCACGCCGGCGGTGTAGGCGGGCGCGTCAACGGACGGCAGGGGCTGAGCCAGCTTGGTTTCAATACCAGCGCTTCCTTTAGCAGCGTGGCCACCGGGCAGCCGGCGTTCAATTGGGCCGGCGGCTACCCGGCCTTCCAGCCGGCCCCTTTCATCAATCCGAGTTACGGCATTGGCTTCATCACGGCCGCTGCCGGAGCGCCCATCGCCGGCCCGAGCACCGCGCAGACCATCACTTTCGGCGACCCCAATCTCGGCGGCAAGCCGCCGTATTACGAAAACTGGAATCTCAATATCCAGCATTCCATCACGCCGGGCCTGACGCTCAGCATCGCCTACAGCGGCAGTTCCGGCCACTTCCTGCCCGGCGCCGGCAACCTCGGCCCCATGACCAACCAGATTCCGCTGCAATACATCGTATTGGGTTCACTGCTTGGGCAAACCGCCAGTGCAACCACCCTGGCGCAGGCCCAGGCCGTTTTCCCCAATATCGCCATCCCATTCCCGAATTTCACCGGGACCATCGCCCAAACGCTCAAGCCATTTCCCCAGTACAGCGGCATCTCCAATCCCTGGGCGAACCTCGGGATCTCCACCTATAACGCCCTGCAAACCACGCTCGTCCGCCGGTTCGCGCAAGGCCTCACCTTCACCCTGGCTTACACCTTCAGCAAGCAACTCGACGATCTGGTCGGCACCCCGCGCAATCCCTTCAACGACTCGCTGGAACGGGGACCGGGCGTGATCGACCACCCGCACGTCGGCAGCCTCATTTTCGTTTACCAGTTGCCCTTCGGCGCCGGCCACAAACTGAATAGCGGCTCCAGGATTCTGAGCGCGGTGGTCAGCCACTGGCAGATTTCCGGACTGGTCACCTACACCAGCGGATCGCCTTTGGTCATCGCCGGCACCTGCACCTCCGGAGGCATCCTCGGCACCTGCTATCCGAATTACAATCCGTCCTTCAGCGGAGATCTGTGGATCAATGGCGCGTTCGGCAGCGGCGGGAAGAGCGTCACCTCCACGCCCTACCTCGATAAGACCGCCTTCGTGGACCCGGCGGCTTACACGGTGGGCAACATCGCGCGCTCCGCGCCGTTTGGACTCTTTGCTCCCCACAATGCGGGCGTGGATATCAGTGTCCGCCGGGAGTTTCATGTCCGCGAGCACGTCAGGCTGGCATTGCAGGCGGATGCGTTCAATGTCAATAACGCCGTCCATTTCGGAACCCCGGGAACCAACATCGATTCCGCCGCGTTTGGCACCGTGACCACCATGGCCAACCAGCCGCGGAAGCTGCAATTCAGCGCCAGGGTGTCGTTCTGAGCGTCAAGCGGCGCCGCCGGTCACCTCTTGGAGCTTGGCGAAGAACTGCCGCTTGCGTTCCGTGTTGATCCCCCAATTGACCGGCGGGCACTGGTGGCCCTCCACGTAGTCGCTCTTGCCCGGTTCGAAGTAGCCCCATGACGCGTAGTTGCGCAACGCCTCCATCATATGGTTCTCCGGCTCGTTGAAGCGGAAGTGGTCGTCTTCGTTGATCAGCACCGGCATGGGGCGCCACGTCTCAGCCTGTCGCGAAGCCTGAATCATCTTCCGGATCCGCGCCGGATCGTCCGCTCCGTTGCCGTGCAGCAACAGGAAGTCGGACGCCTTCACCACGTTGGCGCCCGCCGGTGTGCCGCCGCCGTAACTGGTGCCCACCAGCAGCCGTCGCCCGCCGCGCCGCATGCCCTTCACCAGTTCGATCAGTTCGGGCACGCGCCCTGGCTTCAGGATCTCGTGGTCGTAGGCCTTCACGTCACTCTCGTTATCGATCTCCACCAATACGTTGCGGTAGTCGCGGTCCAGCAGCCAGTTGGTGGCATTGGTCACCGCGCGGCGCACCGCCGCTTCGTCCTTCACCCTCTGATCCTGCCCGAAGTAGAAGTACCCGACGATGGCCACCATCCCCAGCTCATCGGCGCGGTCCAGCACCCTGGTCAGGCGGTTCATGTACGCCGGACGCAGGCCGCCTTCGGGAGAGATCGCCGTATTTTCCCAAGGCTGGCCTTTGGAATAGCCTTCGGGGCTGCCGCCCTGCAAGTTGACGGTGAACCCGAGCAACCCGTTGCGCCGCCATTCGGGCAGTGCGGCGACAAACTCGTTCGTATTGCGTTCCGGATCCCACTTGCCGGTGTCGGGGTAGACCCACCGGCCGCGCGTTTCCGGGTTCAGGTCGTCGAAGATCGCCTGCACCGCCCGCACATTCATCAGGAGGCCTTCGATTTTCAGGCCCTGGTACGAGCGGCCGGCATAGGTGGGCTTGCCGTTGAGGAAGAACTGCGGGCCCCGGATCGAGACTTCGGTGCGGCGCGCCGGAGCAGCAGCGCGCATTGCGGGTACGGCGCCCGCCAGTGTGAGGAAAGTGCGTCGGTTCACGATGTGCCTAAAGGTATCACAATGGCACGGCGTCGCTCGGCGCCGCACTTAGCTCGGCGCCGCGTTGGGCGTGTCCCCATCCGGCCCTGCTATCCTGATGGGACGTTATGCATCTCAAGATTCTGGGGCATCCGATTTTCACCAGCCTGAACTTCCACATGCCGATGATCGTGGACCTCTCGCATCCCCTGGTCATGCTTCAAGGCGAGAACGGGGCGGGGAAGTCGACGCTGCTGCACTCCATCTTCTACGCCCTGCGCGGCGACCAGGTCGAGGGCTATGTCTACCATCTCGAATCCGGCGACGTCAAGCCTGGCAAGGTCTACCTCTTCGACGCCGAACAACACAATCCGCGCACCCAACT
>JADGNS010000440.1 GCA_017883355.1 Candidatus Solibacter sp. | reverse complement strand
CGCGGCGGAGAGGGAACTCGCCAGAAGGAGCATCAAAGAGGCAGGGCGGGAGGCGGTGGACACGATGGTCATCTCACTCTACAAAGACCCGCGCAGCGGCGTTTCCACTACACCTCTGGGGCTCGCGATGAAGGCACGGGGTTCTATCGCGTCAGTACTTTCCCCGGCAGGGCATTCGTCATCTTGCCTTCCTCGATGACGGGAACGCCGTTCACCAGCACGAAGCGCATGCCCTCGGTGAGCTGATTGGGCTGATCGAAGGTCGCCAGGTCGCGCACCGTCGCGGGGTCGAAAACCACCACGTCGGCCCACATTCCCGCCTTCAACACGCCGCGATCGGCGAAGCGCATGCGTTGCGCGGGGAGCGACGTGAACTTGCGGATGGCGTCTTCGAGCGTCAGCAGTTTTTCTTCGCGCACGTACTTGCGCAAGATCCGCGGAAAGGTCCCGAAGGCGCGCGGATGCGGATGCTCCTTGCCGAGCACGCCATCGAGCGCCGAGCCCTGCGAATCATTGCAGATGGAAACCCACGGTTGGCGCAGGGCGAGGGCCACATCGCGCTCGTCCATGATGAACATGCCCACCATGGTGAAGGCCTCGTCCTCGATGAGGATGTCGAACACGGTGTCGACGGGGTCCTTGTTCCACAGTTTGGCGATCTCCGCGATGGATTTCCCCTGGAGCGGGATCAGCTTGGGATTCTGCACAGCGCTCAGGACGAACGATTCGGGCCCTTTCACCTGCTGCCACTCGTTGTTCCACTGGCTCGAAGGCGTTTCCATCTCCTGGCGGATGCGCGCCCGCATGGCGGGGTCCTTGAGGCGCTCGATCAACTTCTTGTCGCCGCCATCGTGCGCCCAGGGCGGGATGACGGCCGAGAAAGTGTTGAACGCCGCGGGATACGCGTAGGTGTCCGCCGCCACGTCGAGGCCGGATTGGCGCGCCGCCTCGATATGCGCCACGATCTCTGCCATGCGCCCCCAGTTGGACTTGCCGGCGGCCTTCAAATGCCAGATCTCCACGGGAGTGTTGGCCTCGCGCGCGATGCGGAAGGCTTCGTCCAGGGCTGGAATAATGGCATCGCCCTCGTCGCGGATGTGGGAGGCGTAGGTGCCGCCGAACTTCGCCGCTTCGGCCGCCAGCGCGATCAGCTCCTCCGTTTTCGCATAAGGCGCCGGAGCATATTGCAGCGAGGTGGAGAGCCCCACCGCGCCCTCCCGCATGGCGTCGCGCACCAGCGCCTTCATGCGCTCCAGTTCCGCCGCGTTGGGAGAGCGATCGTCATCGCCCAGCACCATGCGCCGCACCTGGGTGGCCCCGACGTAGCTGGCAATGTTGATCCCGATGCCCTGCTTGCGCAGGCGCGCGAAGTAGTCGCGGAAGGTGCGCCACGCGGGTTGCACGCCGTAGTGCTCCCAGGTGACGTGGTCGGCCTTGAGGATGGCGTCGTTCAGCGGCGCGATCGACGACCCCTCGCCGGTGATCTCGGTGGTGATGCCCTGGAAGATTTTGGAGGGCAGATGCGGGTTGACCAGAATGGTCATCTCCGATTGCCCGAGCATGTCGATGAAGCCCGGCGCCACCGCCATGCCGCGCGCGTCGATGGTGCGCCTGGCCGGGGCGTCCGTGAGGCGCCCGATGGCGGCAATCTTCCCCGCGCGAATCCCGATATCGGCGGCGTACCAGGGGGAGCCAGTGCCATCGATGACGTGCCCGTTGCGGATCACCAGGTCGTAGGGCGCGGCGGCGGCGGCGAAGAGCAGGATCGGCAGCAGGATGGGCATCGATTTGGCTCCTTGACGACGTTATTCTTTCACCAGCGGATGGCCGAATTCCGCCAGTTCGGAGGCCAACCCTTCCACCCACGCACGCTGTTCCACCGTCTCGGGTATCGCAACGCCGCGCGACAGACTGATGCGCTCCAAAGCGTCGGCAGGCCGCAGGCCGCGGGCAACCAGAAGACTGGCGGCGATCAGTCCCGCCCGCCCGATGCCTTGCCTGCAGTGGATCGAGATGCTCTTGCCAGCAGAAAGAGCGGCATCGAGGTCCTCGATGAGCCGCAAGGCGGCCCACTTCGAAGCCGGGACCGAGCGATCGACGATCGGAAAGGAGCGGAACCGCATGCCTGTGTCCCGTGAGTGCGCTGCTTCGTCTTGCAGGTCGAGGCTCTCCACTTCCTCCGGCGTGAGCAGAGAAACCACTTCGTCGACCCCGGATTTACGCCAACTGGCCAGTTCTTCATCGAGCCAATCTCCGCCGCGAGGACGCGCCGAGATGGCCAGCTTTCCTGGCCAAGGTCCATCCACCCAGTGCAATTCGGTGTACATCGGAGTCCTCCAACCCTCACTCTTCCAGCCGCTTTTCTTCGATATTCCTGGGCAGCGCATCCACGTCCACACCGCGACCGCGAAGAACATGAATGCGATGGTGACCTTCGAGCATAGTGCCGTCCGGTCTCACCCTCAGACAGTTGCTTTGCCCCGGTTCGAGGGAGCGTAACAGTTCTTCACTCTGCAGACGCTCGAATTGAGCGAGTTTGACTTTGTTCAGCGATTCATCCCGGTGAAGAGGCCGGAGCGGAGGTTGTCCCATTTCCAGCCTTCAGTATACGCCGCTGCCCCTCGCAAACTACGCTACTCTGTTGCCGATGGACCCGCACACTTTCGTCGCCGCCGAACGCGCCGTGTTCCGCCGCCTGACCAGTCCGGAGAAGATCCAGCGCTTTCTGGACGAGCTGGCCTACAACAAGGAGCGTGACGGCGAGACGTGCCGCTCGCCGCGCCGCGTGCTGCGCGACCTTACGGCGCATTGCATGGAAGGCGCGCTCTTTGGGGCGGCGGCGCTGCGCATGCTGGGCCACCCGCCCCTGCTGCTGGATTTTGAGGCGGTGCGCGACGACGACCATGTGCTGGCGATTTTTCGGGAGCGCGGCCACTGGGGGGCGCTGGCCAAATCCAACTACTCCGGCCTGCGCTATCGCGAGCCGGTCTACCGCACCCTGCGCGAACTGGCGATGAGCTACTTCGAGCACTACTACAACCTCAAACGGGAGAAAACGCTGCGCAACTATTCGCGGCCGGTGAACCTGCGGCGCTTCGATGCGATTCATTGGATGACCGCGGAAGAAGACGTTTGGACGATCCCGGAGTATCTGGTGACCATCAAGCACACGCCGCTCTTGCGGGCAGGCCTGGCGACGCGGTTGGGCCGGGTCGACGACCGGTTGTTTGCGGCTGGTCTGGTGGGCCTGGAGAGTTGAAGAACGCCGGCAAGGACGCCGGCGTGGCAGCCTGAAAGGCTACGCTACGCCGGGGTGCCGGGAGCGGACGCCGAACTCCGGCTGGTGAGACGCATGACCAGGAAATAGAGGGCGCACAGCACCAGGACCGCAGCTACGATCCAGTGGCCTTCCTGCTTCACCATGCGCACGAGAGCCTCCGGGTCGTTCATCAAGTCGGGATGTGCCGCCGTGATTCGGGCGCCGAACCACGCCAGAATGGAGCACCAGAAGAACGCTCCGAGGACGGTCACCAGGCTGAAGACGCCGAATGACATACGCGTGATGCCGGCTGGAATGGAGATCAAATGGCGGATGACCGGCAGGAGGCGGGCGAAGAAGACCCCGCCCACGCCGTAGCGCTGCATGAAGAGTTCGGCGCGCTCCAAGCCTTCGGGCTTGATGAAGACGAGCCGGCCCCAGCGAAGAATCACGGCCCGGCCAATCCACCGCGATACCCAGTAGGTAATCGCCGAACCCAACCACGAACCGAAAGTCCCGGCCAGCACCACACCGCTGTAGCTCATGCGGCCCTGGGAAGCCCAGAAGGCGGCGGGAGGAATGACAATTTCACTGGGCACCGGAAGGATCGAGCTTTCCATCGCCATCAGGGCGATCACGCCGAGATAACCGCCGTCGCGGACCCAGCCGAACCACACTTGGAGCAAACCGTGGAGCATCCTATTCTCTTTCGGGCGGATTGAAGGATTGGCTAGCTGGAGCGGTAGTTGCCGATCAGCCGGTTGATCACATCCTGGTGGATTTTGATTTTCCCCTCTTTGATCAACATTTCCTTGACGCCGTTTTCGAAGAGGGTGTTGCGCTCGCGGGCGCGCTGGCTCTTGATCTCGTCGCGGACGGTGCTGCGCTGTGCCGCCATTTGGGACAGATCCGCGCCGCCGTGAGAGATCACTCTGGCCACGATGGTGCCGCCATCGGGCACGCCCACCGGTCCGAAGACGGTGCCGTCGGGCTTGCTGAAGCCCTCGGAGACGTAGCTGGCCATGCCGATTCCCTCGATATTGCCGGCGCGGTCGACATCGTTGGACGTCTTGACGTCGAGCCCCATCGACTTGGCCGCTTTGGAGAGATCTCCGCCCATGGCCCGGGCCTTTTCGACGAGTTCGTTGGCGTGTTTCTGCACAGCCGCGGCCGAACGGTTCTGTACCATCAGGTCGCGAATCTGGCCCTGCACTTCGTCGAAGGTGGAGGGATGGGCCGGGGTGACGTCGGTGACAATCGCCAGCGCCATCTTGGTGCCGGAGCCTACGGCTGGTGAGACTTCTCCCTTCTTAAGGCCGGCCACAGCCTGGTCGAAATCCGGGCTGGGTCCCAGATCGGGCACCTGGGTACCGGGGGCATAGTGGTCGACGCGCACCACCTGCATGTTAAAGTCGGCGGCCACCTTCTCGGGATGGGCCGGGTCCTTTTGCAGGGCGCCCTGCGCCTTGTCGGAGATCTGCTGCACCAGATCGTTGACGCGCTGTTTCTTCCACTGTGCCGCCAGTTCGGCTTTGGCCTCGGCGAAGGGGCGCATACCGGCATCCTGGTGGGCGAGGACCTGCACGATGTGATAGCCGTACATGGTTTTCACCAGGTCGCTGGTCTGGCCGACCTTCAGGGAGAAGATCGCCTTATCGAATTCCGGAACCATCTGGCCGTGGGTGATCCAATCGCCCAGATCGCCGCCGTTGGCGCCAGAGCCGGGATCGCCGGAATTCTCCTTGGCCAACTTGGCGAAATCGGCCCCGCTCTTGATCTGTTTGAGGAGACTATCGCCCTTGGCCTTGATGGCCGCTTCTTCGGCCGCCGGTTTGCCCTGGGTCATGAGCAGGATGTGGCGCGCTTTGACGCGCTCCGGAGTGCGGAAGGCGTCCTGGTTCTGGGTGTAGAGGCGTTGCAGGTCGGCGTCGGCCGGGGTTACGGCGGCTTCCA
>JADGNS010000439.1 GCA_017883355.1 Candidatus Solibacter sp. | reverse complement strand
GCCTGCATGATGGCCATCTTCATGGCCGCCGTGGAGGGCACCATCGTGGCCACCGCGATGCCGACCATCGTGGCCGAGCTCGGCGGGTTCCGCCTGTTCAGCTGGGTGTTCACTGCCTACTTCCTGGCGCAGGCGGTGACCACCCCGATCTACGGGCGGCTGGCGGACCTGCTCGGCCGCAAGCGCGTGTTCTTTGTCGGCGCGGGCATTTTCCTGATCGGCTCGACCGCCTGCGGCCTCACCTACAGCATGGTGCCGCTGATCGCGTTCCGCACCCTGCAGGGCGTGGGCGCCGGCGCCATCCAGTCGATTGCCACCACCATCATCGGCGACAGCTATGCGCCGGCCGACCGGGCGCGGCTGCAAGGCTGGCTGTCGAGCGTCTGGGGGCTGGCGGCGGTCATCGGGCCGGTGCTCGGTGCCTTCATCGTCGAGCACCTGCACTGGGCGTTCGTGTTCTGGATCAATCTGCCGATCGGCATCGCGGCGATTGCGATCCTGGCGATCTATCTCCACGAGCACCTCACGCCGCGCCAGCACCAGATCGACTATATCGGGTCGGCTTTGCTGATGCTGGGCGTCGGCGCCATCATGATGGTGGTGGTGCAGGCCGACTCGCTCGAGCGGCCCGTGATCGCGGCACTGCTGGTCGGCGGCACGCTCGCGCTCTTCCTCCTGGTGGTGAACGAGCGGCGCAGCCGCGAGCCGATCGTGCCGTTCCGGCTCCTTCGCCACCGCATCATCGCGGCTGGCCCGGCCTTTCTTAGCGCGGCCAGATAAAACCACTCTTCGTCCTGACGGCCCGTGTCCAGCGTGGCCCAAGCGAAGGAATCGTCGTGATAGCCGAATTCCCGCCGGCTGTTGGCGGCATGGGCAGGGTCGTGGTCGCCGGCCGGATAGCGTAGCAGGATCGGCGTTTTGCGAAAGGCAGCATCGTAAGTATCCATGACTTCTGTCTGGACCCTCTTAGACGCGAACCATTCTGAATGCAGGTAACAGTGCCACTCGCCCCACGTCCCGAGCAGCCCGGCCGTGATGAAACCGACGCGAGGATCGCCATCATAACGCGCGCCGAGCGCGGCAATGAAATTGGTGAGTGCTGCCCGTAGGCGTGGAACCTCGTAGTCCGGCGTGTGGTCAATCGCGGGCGGGAATGGCTGGGTGTTGGTGTTGCTCCACACCCGCATTTTCACGCCGGCGGCGGCGAGATACTCGGGCACGCCGCTCGGTTTGCGCGGATACTCCAGGTAGAATCGAAAGACAGCCTGACAGCCGCGCGACGCGATGCCATCAAGCAGCCGGTCAAGCGGCGCCCAATTGAAGTTCGTGGGACCGGTCATGACTGACGCGAGGGAGAGATAGCCGAACTCCAGCGAATGCGGGAACTCACGCCCCTGCCCGGCGTAGGGGACGAAACCCTTGAGCGGATTGTCGGCGGGGCCGGCTGCGTAGGCAGGCCGGATAACGAGCGACTCCCCTGCCATCACGCATGGAACGGGCAGAATGGCCAGGGCGGTCAGCACCCCGACGAGGTAGCAGACAATGAATCGAAAGAATTTCATGGCTTCCATCGGTAAAGCAGCACCTTCGCTTTGTAGTCTTCCTCGACGAACACGAGGTATTCGCCATTGCTCCGCCGGAACGCGCTGATGCCGGTGAGAATGTCCATCCAGCCGGTGTTTTCCACGCCGCCCACGGTTGGTCCCGGATCCAACGCGCCCAGTTCCGCCCCGTCGCTAAGGCGGTTGACCCAAATCCGGCCGCGCGCCTTCCAGCCGCCTGTGAACACATAGTCGCCCGCAGCCGCCACGCAGCCGGCTTCGGACCCGGCACCGGAAGCGAACGACACCGTCCGCCGGTTGCCGGCCAGGTAATGAGCACAGACGAACACCTTCTCGATGTGGCGCATGTCGCTGCCTTCGTCCGCCACCACCAACGTGTCGGAATCGTCGAGATAAACCACACGCGCGACTTTGGTCACGCCTTCAGGCAGATCAAGGACGGTGATCTTGTCGCCCCGATAAATTGGGTTGCCGCGATTGTCGAGTTCTTGGAAGTCGTAGCGGAAGAAGCCGTAAGCCATCCAGATGTTCCCCTTCTTGTCCACCCAGAACGGACCGGGTTGCACGCGGTCAGTGTTCGGCGCGAATTCGTCCGCCTCGTAATCGCCGTCGCCGTTCTTGTCCCGCCAAATCGAAGTCCCCGGCGGCTTGTTCGGCGGCCAATTGAGATCGGTGTTGTAGAGATTGTTGCCCCATTGGAGGATCAAGCCGGACGGCACCGCGATTTCGCCGTCGTAACGGAAGATATTGATGAAGTTGCTGGCGAACATGCCGCCGACGAACAGGAACCGTTTGCCATTCAAATACACAATCTGCGGCGAGGTCAACCCATGTTCGCCCTGCTGCTTCACGAACGTCAGCCCGCGCGGATCATCCGGATAGCGGTGGCGATCAAGGGAGTAGCCGACCCATTTCGCTTCGCGGCCCGACGGCTTCGAGTAGTCCATCACGAAGTGCTCCTGGATGCCCCAGACATCGCGCCCGTCGGTGGTAGGATCGGCGCAGGCCAGGTCAACAAAGCACAGCCCGAAAATTTGCCAAAGCATCCTGCCGTCGGGCGAAAACTTGCGCAGCACCGTGCCCATCTCGCTCATGGCGACATAAATGTTGCCCGCCGCGTCCATGCCGATGCCACGGATGCCCCAGAACTTGGTCGGCGTCACTTCGCCGGGCGTGCCAGAGCCGATGCCGCCGCGCTCGCCGAACGCGCGGGTGAGCCGGGGATGGTCGGGAGCGGTCACGTCATAGAACAGCACCTGTTGCCGCGGACCGGTGAGCGAATCGGCGACCATGAGCTGTCCATCATTGGCCAGCGCCAGGGCCGTCGGCTGGAACAGTTCCGGGAAGGTCACATCGCGGCCGTCGCACTGGATGCCCTTCGGCACGAAGTCCCACTCCTGATGCTTCGGATCCACATAAGTGACGATCAGCTTCCAGTGGTGGCCGGCCTTGTCCGAGACTTCAAGGCTGTTGGCTTTCACGTCCTGATTGCCGATTGCGTCGCCGTCCTTGTAAACGCCGAACCGGTGCCCGCCTTCGTCCAAGTGGCTCCACATGTTGACGGTGCCATCGGGCTGAACCTGCGTGTTGATGAAAAAGTTCTGCACCCAGCGGTTGCTCGCGCCGGAGAAGGAATTGCCCAGCCAGGAGGTAATGTAACTGCCCGGCGGCGGTTGACTCTGGACGCCGGTTGCGCCGGTCACTGTGGGGCTGGCGAGGGCCAATCCGACGATGGCCGCAGGCCGCAGGCAGTTCTTTGAAAATGAAATGATGGTTTGTTTCATGGCGTGCTCCAACGGGGAATCATGCTTCCACCGGGTCCACTGGGTGTTTGGCCAGGTTTCAATTCGAAGACGACTTGGCCATCACGAAGCTGCCGCACCAGCACCGGGTAGGCGTTGTGGCCGAAGTTGGCTTCGGTGATCGTGAAACTGGCCCGACTGTCCGCCACGATAAACGCCGGCTGCTCCTGGGTGCGTGCGCCGCCGCTCGAATACATCAGGCCACCGAGCAATTCCGTCGCGCCACCGTCGCGCGTGATGATCACCGGGCCGGGCCCTTCGGTCTTGATCCCGAGAATCCAAAGTTGCCCCCCATCATTCTGCAAATGCCATTGTGCTTCGGGTGCAGTGTTGCGGTGGTCCTGATTGGTTTCGGGGTTGACGTAACGCATCCAGGCGTGGGTGCCCGGTTGGAGCTGAAACCGGCCCGTCACATCCTCGATGAACAGGTCACCGGGCCCGCTGATGATTGTGCCATGGCCGTTGGGGTGTTGGTCACTGGTGTCGTCCACGTCGCCAAGTTCGCGCAGAACCAGCGTCCGCTTCGTGGGATTATCAATGAAGTTCAGCCCGGAGTGATTGTCCCAGAACCAGGAGGCAAACCGCTCGACGACCAGCACCGGCTCGGGACTCTCGCCCACTGTGAAAATGTTTTTCGCGCCCGTCATCGGTGTCGGAAACTTCAGAGAGGCTTCGCAACCGATCAGCCTTCGAACGTGGCCGCGGAGGACAATCGGCTTTTTCAATACCACGGTCCCGCGCGGCAGGCAGACGGTGGTTTTGCCGGAGTCAATCGCGGCTTGCAGCGCATCGCTGTCGTCGCTGTGTCCATCCATCTTCGCGCCGTATTCGGCGATGACCGCCCAGTCTTTCGGATCATCCCACGGCACGTCGGGCGTTTCCTTGACAGGCAGCCCGAGCGAATGTTCGCCACTGCCGGGCAGGCGTCCCGAGGAAACCCATTCCGCCACCCGCGGCCCGGGCACGGTCTCGGGATGAGCTTTGTCCTCGCTTTGAATGGCGCAGGCGTAGCCGCTCAAGGTGACGTTGCGCGCAAACATTCCGCCAGCCTGACGTTGAATCGCCGGCAAAGCGGAGGCCGCGCCGGTGCCGGTAAGTTGGGCGTCCACGAGCGCGATCAAGCCATACCACTCGACATTGCGCAGCGCCGTCACCGAGTTTTCGCTGACCAGGTTCCGGATCGTAATGGGCATCCCACGATTTTCCCAACCCATCTTGCGCTGGCCCCGCAGCGTGATGTTCTCATAGACGATCCCGTTGACGCCATGCGCCACGGCGATGCCGGTGTCAAAGCCGATGACGGTCACGTTTTTGACGAAGCACGGCCCGAAGTCATCCGCGTAACTTTGGTCCAGGCCAATCACGCCGGAACCGTCACCGGAGCGGATGACGGTGTCGCGCAAGCAGCCCACATTGCTGGCGTCGAAGCGGACGCCGATGGCGTTGGGATTTCCACGGCCGGTGTCGAAGGTCAGGTTGCGGATGGCATTGCGAAACCGCTGCGCCGGCGCGCCGCCGGTCCAGACCATCTCGGCCGGTTTCGCGGGATCCGTGAAGCCCGGGCAGGCATCCTTCAGCCGGATGACGGTGCCGGCGCTGCTCTGACCTTGCAGAATGGTGTTTTTGTATTCCGATCCGCCACCCCGCCCGCGCGGCCAGCGCAGCGTTTGCGAAATGAGATAGGTTCCGTTGGGCAGGTAGATGATGGCACCCTCATTCGGATGGTCATTGAGCGCTGACTGGATGGACTGAGTGTCGTCCGCAATGCCATCCCCTTTGGCCAGATAGGGAGCCGCGGTGACATCAATGACGCCGGAGTTGGTCGGGAAGGTGATGTTCCCGGTGCCGGGCCCGGGCG
>JADGNS010000438.1 GCA_017883355.1 Candidatus Solibacter sp. | reverse complement strand
CCCGCTCCACCGGCTGTTTGTCCACCATCAGCCCGGCGACGCGCGACGTGGCCTCCACTTCGCTGTAGCCCAGGAATTTCGTGCGCCCCCGTTCCACCAGCGCCTGGTACGCCGGAACCACCGCGCCCTTCTCCGCGCCTTTCCAACTGGCCCGCGCGCGCTCCCGCTGCTGCTCCATCTCGCTGTCGAAAGCCGCCCGGTCAAGCGTCAACCCGTGCTCGCGAGCCATATCTTCCTGCTCGTCCAGCGCCAGCCCAAACGTGTCGTAAAGCTTGAAGGAAAGCGCGCCCGGGATGCCCTGCCCCGCAATGCCCTTGATCGCTTCGTTGAACACCCGCTCCGCCACCAGAAACGTGGTGGCGTAACGATGTTCTTCGTCTTTCACCACGCGCGCCACGCGCTGCACGCTCTCCAGCATTTCCGGATACGGCCCGGCCATCAACTCCGCCACAAAACCCGTCATCTTATAAAGGAAGGGGTCTTCCACCCCGATCATGCGCACGTTGCGCAGCGCGCGCCGCATTATCTTGCGGAGCACGTAGCCCCGCCCTTCGTTGGAGGGCATCACGCCGTCGTGCACCAGGAACGCCGCCGCCCGCGCATGGTCGGCCGCGATGCGCAGCACCGTATCCACCCGCGCATCGTCGCCGGGCGTCACCCCGAACATCTGCGCCGCGTTTTCGATGATGGGGTAAATCAGGTCCGTGTCGTAATTCGAAATCTTGCCCTGTAACACCGCGGCAACGCGCTCCAGCCCCATCCCGGTATCGATCGAGGGACGCGGCAGCGGCGTCAGCTTGCCGGACGAATCGCGGTCGTACTGCATGAACACCAGGTTCCAGATTTCGACGAACCTTCCGCCCGCATCGCTCGGGAATTCTTCGTGCTCGCGTCCCGCCTCGGCCGTCTCCGCACCCAGGTCGTAATGAATCTCCGAGCACGGCCCGCAGGGCCCGGTCTCGCCCATCTGCCAGAAATTATCCTTCTCGTCCAGCCGGAAAATGCGGCTCTTGGATATGCCGGTCACCTTCTGCCACAGCGTTTCCGCTTCGTCGTCCTCGCGGAACACGGTGACGTACAGCTTGTCCTTCGGCAGGCCGTAAGCCTTGGTGATCAGATCCCAGGCAAACTCGATGGCCTCCGCCTTGAAGTAATCGCCGAAGGAGAAATTCCCCAGCATCTCGAAAAACGTGTGATGCCGGCGCGTGTACCCCACGTTCTCCAGGTCGTTGTGCTTCCCCCCCGCGCGCACGCATTTCTGCGAGCTCGCCGCCCGCGAATAGGCGCGCTGCTCCTGTCCCAGAAAAACATCCTTGAACTGATTCATCCCCGCGTTGGTGAACAGCAGGGTGGGATCGTTGGCCGGCACCAGCGACGAACTGCGGACTTCGGTATGCCCGCGCTCACTGAAAAAGTCGAGAAAACGCTGTCTGATTTCGTGACCTGTCACGGAGTTTCCTTAAATGTTGGTGGACTAAATCCAATTGTAGCCCGTGGCATAAGGCTCCGCCTTGTGCATGGTGGGGCAGGCGCTTCCGCCTGCCAATCCGAACGAAGCTCGGATGACCCCTTGCCGTTCCACACAGCCCATCCGTGCCACAATCGGGGTGTATGAGACTTGTGACTCTGCTTCTACTTTGCGCCTGCACCGCTTTCCCCCAGCTCACCGATGGCCTGGCGACTTCGGTGACCCGCACGGTCACCCTGACCGCCGACCAGGCCGATTTCTCCATCGCCGCCGGCGCCGGGCTCGACGCCACGCAGCAGCAGGTGGCCCAGATCTTTCTGGACGCCGGAATTTCCGGCCTCTCCAACTCCGGCACCGCCCTCAGCCAAAACACCGACTATTCCACCAACCCGCCCACCACCCAAACCCTGGTCCTCTATCAGTTCGCATTCAGCGTCCCAGCCGCCGGGCTGAAAGACGCCGCCAAGATCATGGAGACCCTGCGCAACAAACCACCCGATCTGCTCAAGAGCTTCCAATACTCGGCTGCCTTGAATGCCAGCCAGGCCACGGTGGATGCCATGCACCAGACGCTGTTACCGCAACTCTTCGCCGATGCCCAAAAGAAGGCCCAGACGCTGGCCGCCGCCGCCGGCCTGAAGTTGGGCGGCGTCAGGGGCGTTGCCGAATCGTTCTATGCGTCCGGAAACTTCGGCGTCAGTTATATCGGTAATCCCTACTTCAGCACCACAGGCACAATCTCTTCCACTAGCGGCGGCTCCGGAACGCAGTACACCTTCTATGCCAACGTCACTTACGGCCTCACGCAGTGAAAGGCATCGCATGAAACACCTATTTCTACTGATTCCCGCGCTTGCCTGCGCCGCCACCGCCCAGACGTTCGATGGCATCAACGCCCCGGTCAGCCGCACCGTCACCCTGACCGCGGACGAAGCGGCATTCACCATCACCGCCGCCGGAACCCTCGATTCGACTCAGCCGCAAGTCAAGCAGGCCTTGCAGAGTGCCGGACTGCCCAACCCAACCGTCGTCGCCATCGGTTTGGGCCAAGACAACTCCATCTACCCTCCGGGCGCCGCGCAGATTCTCTATTCCGCCACCGTCGCCATTCCCGCGGGCACGGCCATGGACGCGGCCAAAGCCCTCGAAACCCTGCGCTCTCACCTGCCCGCCCCGCTCACCAGCCTTCAATACTCGGTAGCATTCAACCCCAGCCAGGCCGCGCTGGATGCCGCGCGTCAGGTGGCGTTACCCCGACTGTTGGACGATGCCCGGAAGTCGGCCCAGACGCTCGCCGCTGCCGCCGGAGTGAAGGTGGGAGCCATCCGGTACATCAACGATTCGGCCGGCGTCTACGCGTACGTTGGTAACATCGGACAGCCCGCCGGGCAGCGCAGCGGCGATTTCTCGGCGCTCGGCAGTTTCCTGCTCGGCGTTCCGTCCGTCTCGCTGCCCGCCAGCACGCAGTATACGTTTTACCTCAACGTAGTTTTCGCCACCGTCCAATAAATCCCGTCCTTGCGAAAAGGGGACGGACTTAGAGCTTTACTCAGCCAGTCAGCTTGCCAGGCCAATCCTGGCGGTGTACCTTGAAACTGATGAGCCCCCTCGAAAATATCGTCGCGGATCTGAAGTCGCTGCCGCCGGCCAGACTGGAAGTGGCCGCCGATTTCGTGCAACGGCTCAAGCGAATCAGCCAGGAAGAGCGCCAGGCGATTCTCACCCGCACGGCCGGAGCACTCTCGGCGGAAGAGGCCGACGAATTGGAGCGGGTTATCGAGGAAGGCTGCGAGAAGATCGATGAACACGGCTGGTAGTGTCCTGCTGGACACGAACGTGGTCGTCGCGCACCTCCGAACCGATCCCGATCTTACTGCGCGACTAAGAGCCACCCCGGCTCTCTACCTCCCGTGGGTGGTCCTGGGCGAACTCCACTATGGCGCGCTACGCGCCCAGCGGCGGGAAGCACAACTGGCTCTCATTCGCGATTTCCTGCAAACCACCACCGTCTTGATGCCAGACCAGAGCACCAGCGAGACGTACGGCCAGGTGAAGGCGGAACTTGCCGAAACCGGCAGGCTGATCCCGGATAACGACATTTGGATAGCCGCCATGGCCCGCCAGTTCGATCTGCCACTCGTGACCCGGGACGCGCACTTCGCGGCAGTACCTGGTCTCACAACACTCGCCTGGTAGACGCCGCTCAGTCGTCCAAAGTGCGCCGCATGATAGATTGGACACTCCATGGCCAAGCCGCACTTCTTCATCTCGCGAGCCGGTGAGGACGCGGAGTATGCCAAATGGGTGGCGGCCATCCACCTCGCCATGGCCCGCCTCCACCACTCCCACGACCACTTCCTCAAAGCCGAAGCCCTGATCGCCGCCACCGGCTACCACCGCCGCGACGCCGAACTCGAAGCCCTCCGCTGACCGTGGGGCAGGCTATTCAGCCTGCGGACTCGCTTTCCAGCGAGTCCAGCCGGCCGGAAGGCCGGCTTGCAGCCAGGATTGGCTGCCCCACAACTCTGCATTTTGCATATAATCAAAAGAACCGTGCCCTGGGCCACACTCCCCATTACAAGGAACTCCAATCGATGTCGACACTAGAGGTATCTCCGGCGGACTCGCTGCCGGGACAACCAACCCACTCGGTAACCAACGATTTCAGCATCCAGGTAGCCACCGTCAACGGCAGCGGCAGCCAGACCGCCAACTCCGTCCTTATGCGGGCCATCTTCCAGATGGGTATCCCGGTCTCCGGCAAGAACATGTTCCCCTCGAACATCGCCGGCCTGCCCACCTGGTTTACCATCCGCGTCAGCAAACACGGCTACATCGGACGCCGCAAGGAAATCGATTTCCTGGTCGCCATGAACCCCGAAACCGCGCGCGAGGATGTCCTGAAGCTCGACTCTGGCGCCGCCGTGGTCTACGACGAGCCGCTGAAACTCAACGAACTGCGCAGCGATGTGCACTTCTTCCCCGTCCCCTTCGATAAGCTCGTGGCGCCCGTGTGCCCCGACGCCAAATTGCGCAAGCTGGTCCGCAATATGATCTACGATGGCGTGGTCGCCAAACTGCTCTCCATCGAAATGGAAGAGATCCGCCACGCCTTGCTCAAACAGTTCGGCAAGAAGAAGGCCAAGGCCGCCGACTTGAACTGGGGCGCCTGCCAGGCCGGCTTCGACTTCGCCACCAAGACCTTCCCCGAGCCCATCCGCTACAAGGTCGAGCGCATGAACGAAACCGCCGGCAAGATCATCCTCGATGGCAATGCCGCGTGCGCCCTGGGCTGCATGTTCGCCGGCTGCACCGTGGTGACCTGGTATCCCATTACGCCTTCCTCCTCGCTGGTCGAAACCATGATCGGCTACATGAAGCGCTTCCGCATGGACCCCGAAACCGGCAAGGCGACCTATGCCATCGTGCAGGCCGAAGACGAACTGGCCTCCATCGGCATGGCCCTCGGCGCCGGATGGGCCGGCGCCCGATCCATGACCGCTACCGCCGGACCCGGCATCTCCCTGATGAGCGAGTTCATCGGCCTCGGCTACTATGCCGAGATCCCCGCCGTCGTCTTCAACGTCGAGCGCGTCGGACCCTCCACCGGCTTGCCCACCCGCACCGCGCAGAGCGACCTCATCACCACCGCCCTCCTCTCCCACGGCGATACCAAGCACCCCATGTTCTTTCCCGCCTCGCCGCAGGAGTGCTTCTCCATGTCCATCGACGCCTTCGATTTCGCCGAAAAGTTCCA
>JADGNS010000437.1 GCA_017883355.1 Candidatus Solibacter sp. | reverse complement strand
CCCCCCACCCTACTTGACGCGTTTCAGAATCATCGGACCGCCGAAATCCTCGCCGCCCTCTACCTTCGTAGTCAGCGTAATTTCGTCGCCTTTGATGATGCCCTCGCTCATGAACTTGGCCGGATTGCCGCCCATGTCCACTTTGACGTTGAAAGAGAGTTTGTCGCCCACCACCTTCCCATCGTTCAGCGGCAACGGCTCGCCTTGTGGGCCGGTCACCGTGCCCGTCAGCTTTTCACCATCCTGTTTGAAGGCATAAGTGAGGGTAAACGGGTTGTCACCCATTTGCAGCGTTCCGGACCAGTTGCCGGAGAGATCGGCAGCCAGTGCCGCCGTCGCAAAAATAACGCAAACCACCGCGGTGGCGAAAAGAATTCGTCGAGTCATGACTGCAATTCTAGCGCCCGGGATTCGATTATGCCAGTCGATTCGCTCTCCATGCGCAACGAGTGCCTGGCCCACGGAGGAACTGCACCCTCCGGCTTGGAACCTGGCCGATCAAAATCGGTATATGCTATTTTCAGACCGGGAAATCACCTCGCAGGTCCCGGCAAGGGAGACAAGTCCTCATGTCATCGAGACGATCGTTCCTCATTGGCGCCGGCCTCACCGCTGCCGCGTCGCGCTCCGTCGTGGGTGCTGGTGACAGAATTCGCCTGGGCTTTATCGGCGCTGGGACCCGGGGTTCCTATATGGCCACCGTCGCCGAAGATCTTGACGATTGCCATATCGATGCCATGTGCGACGTCTATAAACCCACCCTGGAGTCCGCCGCCGCCAAGTTGAAAACCAAGCCGGTGGAAACCTACGGCGACTACCGCCGCATCCTGGACCGCAAGGATATCGATGCGGTCTATATCGCCGCGCCGGACCATTGGCACGCGCAGATGATCGTCGAAGCCAGCGAGGCGGGTAAGGACATCTACTGCGAGAAGCCGCTGTCGAACAATATCGAAGCCGGATGGAAGGCCGTGGAAACCGCCAGGAGGCTGAAGCGCGTGGTTCAGATCGGCTTGCAGCAGCGCAGTTGGGACCATTTCCAGAAGTGCTGCGAGTTAGTGCAGAGCGGCATGTTCGGAACCATCTTCCATTGCCAGTTACACTGGCAGGGCTACTACACGCGCGCCGCGGAGCAACCCGCGCCCGTCCCCGAAGGGCTCGACTGGGAGTTATTCCAGGGCCCGGCGCCGAGGCACCCCTACTCCCCCTCGCGCCGGAACTGGCGCGCCTACTACGATTACGGCGGAGGGATCATCACCGACCAGGGCGTCCACATCGCCGATGTCGTGTCCTGGTACATGAAAACCCGGGCGCCGATCAGCGTCTCGGCATCCGCGCAGTACGTTCAGGTGTTGCCTCCCAACCTGGAGTGCCCGCCGGACTCCTTCCAGATATCCTGCCAGTTTGAAAAGTTCGTGATGTCGTACACCAACGCGTATTTCCCGCAGACGGATTACCTCTCCGACCAGGGTAATTATTTCTATGGGAGTCGCGGCGCGTTGCATGTCAACCGGCAGAGCTACACCTACCGGCCCACTCCGGGCCGGGCTGGGGCAGCCGGCGGCGCGGCGGCGCTGCCCCCGATCGAGCCTTTCAACACTAAGTTCGCCTACGTTGGCAAGCCGGCCGACTCCGCCCACATCCGCAACTGGCTCGACTGCATCAAGTCCCGGGGCACACCCAGGACGGACCCCGAGACCGGCTTCTACTCCACGCTCCCCTTGCTGATGGGGCTGCTCGCCATCCGCAACGGCAAGACGTACACCTGGGACGAGAAGACGCACACAGCCAAGGCCTAGTGGGCCGGTAGGAGAACACATCATGATCATTACCGGAAATCGTCGCGAGTTCCTGCTTGGCACGGCGGGGTCGCTCGCCGCCGCCGTCCTCTCCCGGGGCGTCGCCCTGGCCGCCGCGCGCAAGATGAAGCTAGACCTCAACACCGGCAATATCGGGGTGAAGGCCAACCTGCAAATGCAAATCGATTACGCGGCCAGGTACGGCTTCGAAGCCTTCGACCCCAACATCAACGAGTTGGCCGCGCTGTCCGATTCCGCCATGAAAGAGGTATTGGACCAAATGGCGGCCAAGAACCTCGTTTTCGGCTTCCTCGCTCAATCCGTCCCGGTCGCCCAGCCGGATGCGGCATTTGGCGAATGGACCAGAACGACTTTGAACGGATGGGCCAAGACGCTGCAACGGGCCAAAATGACGCGCTTCTGCACCTGGCTATCCAATTCGGACGCCCGGCTCACCTACCTCCAGAATTTCAAGCTGCATGCCAGGAGGGTGACTGAGGTGGCCAATTTGCTGGCGGACTACGGCATCTCATTTGGTCTGGAGTACGTCGGTCCCAAGACCGCGTGGGCCAGCCGCAAATACCCATTCATCCACACCATGGAGTCGATGAAGGAGTTGATTGCCGAGACCGGAAAGAACAACGTCGGCTTCCTGATTGACAGTTGGCACTGGCACAATTCGGGCGAAACGCCGGCCGACATCCTGACCCTCAAAAACAAGGACGTCGTCGGCGTCCATCTCAATGACGCCCCCAAAGACGTCCCGATCGACCAGTTGCGCGACGGCCAGCGCGAGATTCCCCTGGCCACCGGCGTAATCGACACTGCCGGCTTCGTCAACGCGCTGCAGCAGATCGGCTACGACGGCCCCATCGCCGCCGAACCCCTGGGATCAAGCGTCCGCAGCCTGCCGCCCGACGAGGCGCTCGCCAAGGTGGCTGATGTCATGAAGAAGGCCATGGCCCTGATCGCGTGACGAGTTAGTACTTAGCCCGATATCTGTCCTTACCCGTTACCCGATCCCAAACTCAAGGTCCGGAGCAACATCGTGGCGACGACGCAGCATGAATTGGAATGGCTCGGCCCGCGGGGCTACGGGATGTTCGAATGGCGGCGCGCCAGGGGAAATGTCGATGCCGACGCCAACGCCGACACCGCTGTGCCTTCCGCGCCCGTCATGATTTGTGCGCCTCCATATAGGTCCGCAGCACCGCGTTGATTCGCGTTTGATAGCCTGCCTGTCGCCGCAGCCATCGGCAACGGCGAGCGCTTCGTGGTGCTGGGTTCGACTCCGGTTACGGGCCGCGACAATCGCATCAACGTGACGGTCAACTGGCAGGCGGGTTTGAACTGATCGTCAGTCCGGCTCTCGCTCCCAAACCAACTCGAGCACGCTCGTCGTAGCGGCCGTCAGCACCAGGCGGTTGGCGTCGAACCGATAGGTGCGCTTCAAGTCCGTACCCACCCAACTCGGCACCAGGCAGGCTTGCACGTGATGGATCACGGTCTGCGCGGGCTCGTCCACGTCGAAGGCGCCGAAATAGGCGATAAAGCCGTCCACTGCGTCGCGGATCTCTTCGCTGCCCGCGTTGCCGGCGATGAAAGAGACTCCGGGAGCAACCGTGGAGCGACGGCCCGGCCGCATCAGTTGCGCCGACATGCGGCCGGCTTTGTCGTAAGTAATCCGCCCGACCGGATTCTCCCCGTAGGGATAATCGATGCGTCCATCCTTGGACTTCCGCTCGCAGCGAATCAGCTTCCACACGCCGATGAAGCGGTCCCGAGGCGCCGCTTGCAGGGCCGTTGCAAAGCCGATGGTTCCGATCATTTGCCGTCTGTTCATTTAGCGCCCCTCCACCGAAAAGGCCAGCAGCACGTTGCCGGGAAGCCCGCCCCATTGCCCGTAACCGGACCCGGCGAACACCATGCCGCCCGCGATCACCGCTCCCGCCGCATCGAACGCGCCTCCTTTGGCCGCCACTCCGTTGACCGTGGGGAAGGTGCGCGCGGCGTCGAAGTCCCAGATGATCTTGCCGTCGGCCGTCGAGTAGGCTCGCAAATGGCCGTCCACGGAGCCCGAAAAAGCAGCCCCGGCGATTGCCGAGACTGCGGCGGATTGCGCCGGACTGCACGGCCGGCGATCGCCGCATCCGGGCGCCGGCGTCATCCACAGCCGCTCGCCGTTGTCCACCCGGAAGGCGAACATGCCGCCGCCGCGCGTGGGGTCGAGTTCGCGCGCCACCTCGTTCGAGCCCGGTTGGCGCGATCGCGAGATGGTGATGTCGGAAAGCGCCACGTAGACCCGCTCGCCATCCGAGGCAGGGCCCCACTGCAGACCGCCCAGCACGCCTCCTTTGCCCACCCGCGACTGCCACACAATCTTCCCTTGCCTGTCGGGATCCACCGCGTGCAACATCCCGGACTTCTGGGCCAGCAGCAGGACGCGGCCGCCTTTCGGCAGGCGCACCAGAACGGCGGATGCGCCGAAATCGAAATCCGGCCCGTCGGAATCCGGACAGTTCGCTTTATCCGGCAAGGCGCAGGTACTGTTATAGGCATCGCCCGCGGTGAGCTGTTTGGACCAAAGCAACTTGCCCGAGTCCATGTTCAAAGCCAGAACGGCGTCGCTGGTGAGCGTCGCGGGATCCGAGTAGTTGTCCCCCGTCGTGACATACAGGACGCGCTGTTCCGCATCGAGCGTGGGCGCGGACCAGATCCCGGCGCCCGAAGGCCCACTGGATGCGTTGCCTCGTTTGGTTGGTTTGCGTGGCTTCGCCGCCTCTGCAATGGTATAGGTTTTCCAGAGGATCTTGCCCAGTGCCGCGTCGACGGCGAGCACGCTGCCGCGAAATGTGCAGCACACATAGCCCGGTGGAATCGAGGCCGCCTCTTCGTAAGAGGACACCGGAACGTAAAGGCGTCCGTCGTGAAAAGCGGGTGTGCCCGTGACCATGGCCGCCGGATGGGCATCGGCGCGCAGTTGCCAGACCGGCTGCCCGCTGGCCGCGTCGAGCGCATAGACCTGCCCGGAGACATCTCCAAAGAAGACCAGCGTCCGATTACCCGCGACGCCAACCACGATTCCCGTACGCACCGGCGCCGCGCCTTCCGTCGCCCAATGGACACATCCGGTGGCAGCGTCCAGCGAGTACATGGTCCCGTCCTGGGTGCCCAGAAAGACGCGTCCACCGTAGACCGCGGGTTGCGAGCGCATTATGGTGGCATCCGGCACCCCAAAGGCCCACTTCAGTTTGAGCCCGGGCACCTCGGCTGCGGTCAGCCCCGCCTCGCGAGCATTCTGAAAGCGCGAGTTCGCGGTCCCAGCGCCCCATCCGCTCCACGTCCCCGCGGACGAAGGCGAAAGCCCGGAGTCTGCCGGGCACCGGTTCGTGAGCTGGCCGGAAGCGATTGCCGCCGCCCCGGTCTTTCCC
>JADGNS010000436.1 GCA_017883355.1 Candidatus Solibacter sp. | reverse complement strand
TCCCGCGCTTGCTGGGCTACATGTCCGAACAGGCAATTTACATGGTGAACTCCTTTCAGTTCACAAGATCAGCCAGGCTTATCCTGGCATACCGACCGTCAGGGAGCGGTAGAGCTATGTGGTGGCCGGCATCCGCTCCCGACCCGGAGGGTACCCCGGTCGCGGCTCGGATTGGGGCTGCACGCTCGTTCGCCCCACCATGCCCACAGCGGTCCAATCCAATACAATGGGAACCATATGAAATTCAGACTGGCGGTTTCGGTGGCAGTGCTGGCGGCGGTGGTTCTGGGACAGCAGCCGCAACGGCGGGAGCGGCTGGTGCGCCTGCCGGCGCGCGGCACGCGCGGCGCGGTAGCGGGGGGCTCGGCGTCCGCCACCGAAGCCGGCATGCGGATGTATATCCACGGCGGCAATGCCGTGGACGCCGGAGTGGCCACGATGCTGGCGGCAGCCGTGGTGGAGTTTTCGCATTTCGGACTGGGGGGAGAAGCGCCCATCCTGGTGCGCACGAAAGACGGCAAGGTACACGCCATCGCGGGCGTGGGTACGATGCCGAAACTGGCCACCGCGCAGTTCTTCCGCGACCATAAGGTCACCGAAGAAGAGATGACCTCGCCCCCCGAAGCCGGCGGTATGAAGAATTGGGTGCCGGTGGCGGGAATTCTGCCCGCGCTGGTGCCCGGCATGGTGGAGGCGGCGCTGGTGACGCTACGCGAGTACGGCACGAAATCGTTCGCCGAGACGGTACAGCCGGCGATGGAACTCGCCGACGGCTTTCCAATCGATGAAATGCGCGTCAACGCGATCGTCAACAGCGTGAAGTATCTGGAGGCGTGGCCCGATAGCAAGCGCACCTTCCTGCCCAATGGCCGCCCTCCGCAACCCGGCGACATCTTCCGCCAGGTGGACCTGGCGCGCACGTTGCGCGCCATGGCGGATGCCGAAAAGCGCGCGGCCGCGGGCGGCGCCAATCGCAATAAGGCCATCGACGCGGTGCGCGATTTTTTTTATCGCGGCGAGATCGCGCACCGCATCGACACGTTCTCCAAGGCTCACAGCGGCCTGCTCCGCTACGAAGACATGGCCGCCTTCCGGGTGGAACCCGAGGAGGCGGTCTCCACCACCTTCAAGGGGTACACGGTCTACAAGTCGGGCTTCTGGAGCCAGGGACCCGCCATGATCGAAGCCCTCAACATTCTGGAAGCCTACGACCTGCCGGGGTTGAAGCTCAACTCGGCGGACTATATTCACACCCTGGTGGAAGCGCTCAAGCTGGCTTATGCGGACCGCGACACGTATTACGGCGACCCCAAGTTCAACAAGATTCCCACCGAGGTGCTGCTCAGCAAGGAGTATGCGGCCGAACGGCGCAAGCTCATCACCGAACAGGCGTCGCTGGAGTTCCGCCCGGGGAAGATCGGCGATAAGCCTATGCAGCATCCGTTTTATGCCGAGATCCAGCGCTACAAGATCCCCGACGCCCTGCTGGCGAAGGACACCACCTGCGTGGACGCCATCGACAAGGACGGCATGGCTTTTTCGGCGACGCCATCGGGGGCGTGGATGCCCACCTACCTGGCGGGCGACACCGGCGTTCCCTTGACGCAACGCGCGCAGAGCTTCCTGCTGGTGCCCGGCCATCCCAACGAACTGGCCCCCGGCAAACGCCCGCGGGTGACGTTGAGCCCGACCCTGGTCACGGCTCCGGACAAGACCGTGATCGTCCTCTCCACGCCCGGCGGCGACAATCAGGATCAAGGGCTGATGCAAGTGCTGTTCCACTCGATCTTTTTCGGCATGAACGCGCAATTTGCGGTGGAGGCGGGGCGCTTCCAGACGGAGCACCTGGTATCGAGCTTCGACAATCACGCCATGAGTCCCGGCATGCTGCTGCTGGACGAGCGCACCGTCCCTGCGGTAGTGACCGAACTACAGCGGCGCAAGCACGTGGTGGAAATGCGCTCGCGCTACGCCAGCGGGTCGGCGCCGGTGTTCATACGCTTGTGGCCTTCGGGATTGATCGAGGCGGGGGCCGACCCGTATTACTACCGGGCTGCGCAGGCGTGGTAGGCGGGCTGTTCGAAGATCCGGACGCGTTCCCGCGGGATCGCCTGGCGGAGCGGCTACGCGAGCTCGCGGCGCGGAACATCTACATCGGCGGCAGTTCCTGGAAGTACGAGGGCTGGCTGGGGCAGATTTACAGCCGCGAACGCTATCTGACGCGCGGGCGCTTCTCCAAGAAGCTGTTCGAGGCGGAGTGCCTGCGCGAATACAGCGAGGTCTTCCCCACGGTGTGCGGCGATTTCGCCTTCTACCAGTTCCCGACGGAGGAATTCTGGAGCAAGCTGTTTGCGCGAGCTCCGGAGCACTTCCGCTTCGCGTTCAAAGTGCCGGAACAGATTACCTGCAAGGTGTTCCCGGCCCACGCGCGGTACGGCGCGCAGGCGGGCCGTGAGAATGAGGCTTTCCTGGACGCGCAGGTTTTCCAGGAGATGTTCGTGCGGCCGCTGTTGCCGCACCAGCGCAAGACGGCGCTGTTGATCTTCGAGTTCGGCGCCTTCGGGCGGCGCAGTTTCAACGATGCGGGGGAGTTTGTGGATCGCCTGGACCCGTTCCTGGCGCAACTGCCGCCGGAATTCCGCTACGCGGTAGAGATCCGCAATCCGGGGTTTCTGGAGAAGGACTATTTCGCGTGCCTGCGTGCGCACCGTGTGGCGCACGTCTATAACGCGTGGTCGAAGATGCCGGAGTTGCGCCAGCAGATGGCGATTGCCGATTCGGCGACGGCGGATTTCGCGGTCTGCCGCGCGCTGTTGCGGCACGGCCGCGTGTACGAGGAAGCGGTGGATGCCTTCGCGCCCTACCGCGAGGTGCAGGATCCCAATCCCGAGGCGCGCGAGAGCATGCGCGTGCTGATCGGGCGCGCGCGGGAGAACAAGCAGTTCCTGTTTCTGTTCGTCAACAACCGGCTGGAAGGCAACGCGCCGACGACGATCCTGTCGCTGGTGGACCCGTGATATACTCGAAGTTTCACGCCACCCCTAACGGGCCTGTAGCTCAGTTGGTTAGAGCGCTACCTTGACACGGTAGAGGTCTGCAGTTCGAGTCTGCACAGGCCCACCATGAAATCAACAACTTACGGATGATGGCCGGAAAAATCTCCGATTTACTGCCCATTAGCGCCCAAATCAAACCTCAATTTCAGTTTACTTTCTCCCCTGTTTGCCCATGATCGTCTCCTGGCGGGCGCGCACGGCTCCGTCCTGCGCCACCTGGTCGGCCAGCGTGTAGTGGCCACTCATGTCAACCGTGCCGTGGCCAGACATCTTTATGGTCTGGGTGACGCCGAGCGCGGCGTTGAACGCCGTGACCGCTTCGCGGCGTAGAGCATGCCACCCAAAGCCCTTCCAATAGAACCCGAGTTCCTTCGCTGCAGGTCGCAGGAAATGCTGATTCAGGTCGCGGTCGTCACGGCAGATGGCGGTCTTCTTCCCCCACGCTGGATGGGTCTCGATCTGAAAAACGAAGCGCTCTGGGTCACCCTTGCAGAGCAACTTCAAGTCGGCCGCCAAATATCCCATCGGCACATCACGCCGCGAATTGTCGTTCTTGGTTTCGTCGAGGTCGCCCCGGTAATACCGCTGGCGCACAAGGATGGTGTTGCTGGCGAAGTCCAGGTGCTTCTCCTGGAGGCCAAATACCTCCGAGACTCTGAGAGTGCAGAAGAGACACACGGAGCACGCGACGCGAACGTCGTATGGTTGGGCTGCCAGCAACTGCCGGGTCTGTTCATCAGTGAGTTTCCGCTTTTCTCGGGCCGCACGTTTGCGGCCGACATGGACGCGCTCGATGGGGTTCTTGTCTTTCCACATGCCCCACTCGATTGCCTTCGTGAAGACGCTGGACAGAATATTGCGGATGTCCGTACGAGTTGACCAGGAGAGCCCATCTTCGCCGTTTTCACCCTGCGTGGCTTTCGCGTCGAGCCATTGTTGCACTACCAACGGCTCAAGGTCGCAGAGCATCAGATCTGCGAACGCCGGCCGAATGTGATTCTTGAGATGGCTCTTGTACTTTCCCCGGGTACTCGCCGCCAGTCGGTCAACGTGCATGGTGGAGTATTCGTTCAAGAATCGGCCCACGTTGATCTGAGAAGTGATGACGTAGTCCGCCCGGTTGATTGTGGACATGAACTCGCGGGCCTTGGCTTGCGCCTCGCGCTTACCCATAGCGCCCACGGTGATTGTCTTCTTCACCCTGGTGAGTTTCCCGGCTTTGATCACATCCACCCACGGCCTGATGAACCAAACCCCGCGCTTGGTCTGCTCAAGGTGGGGCTCCTGATGTCGTTCTCTCGGCAAGTTGTCTCCGCATCCGACAAGTCGGCTTCTGATTATCTGGTTGCTTCAGCAAGCCACCAGATCTTGTGGCGCTAGCAGCGGGCGCCGACGACACTCCGGCATCGCCTGTGGGTCTGTCGCACCGCCGTGGAGCCGGAGTATCCGGTCCGGGCCAGAACGCGGGCTGGAGGGGCAAACAAACCCCGCGGTACGGCTTTTGCCGCAGCGGAATCTCGATCTTGCATTCGCGGGCCTCGCGGAAAACACCACCTGTTGTGGCTTGCTGAAGCAACCAGATAATCAGAAGGCGACTACGCGGTCTGTGGATTACTTCCTCTTTGACGATACGTTCGGAGTCCTTTCGATCGACCCCGGCTGTTCGGCCCAAACAAAACAGCGTCGCACTGCGGATTCACGCCACCCGTTTGGCGCGCTTCCTGCGTATCGCTACTTTGCCAGCCGCGTTCTTTCCAACCTTTTCGCGCCTTGCCGGCGTGTCCCACTTACGGTGGCGAGCCTCAATCCTACTCGGGCTTTTGTTCCTACCAGCCGCTTCGGCCGCTGCTTCCACTACGAAAAGGTTCAGGCTCACGCCTTCCTCCTTCGCGCGGGCAGCAATCTGCGCGTGCATGGTTTTCGACATGCGAACGCGGAATGTGCCGCTGTAGGCATGGCCGGAACTGGGCGCCGGCAGTGGCTTACCGTCCTGCAAATAGCACATCAGGCTGCCTTCCAGGGCATCCCGACCGTTTGCAATCGCTTCTTCAAGGGTCTCGCCATCTGACTGGCACAGCGGTACGTCTGGGTATTCCACCAGGTAACCGCCCCCCTCTTCGGCCGTCAGTTTCCGCACCGTGAACGGGTAGGCATCCAGGTTCAGTTCCCCTTGTTT
>JADGNS010000435.1 GCA_017883355.1 Candidatus Solibacter sp. | reverse complement strand
GAGCACGTTCTCGGCGACGGTCAGCGAATCGAACAGCGCCCCGGATTGGAAGACCATGGTCACTTTGCGCCGCACGCGCCGCCACTCGGTTTCGGAATAATCGGTCACGTCCTCGTGGGCCACGATGACGCGTCCGCTATCCGGCTTGAGGAATCCCATGATGTGGCCCAGGGTGACGCTCTTACCGACGCCGCTGCGCCCGATGATGGCCACGGTCTCGCCGGGGTTCACGCCGAAGTTGCAATCGACTAAAACAGGGCGGTCGAACGTCTTATAGATATGCCGGAACTCGATGTAGTGCGGAAAGGGATCACTTTGCGGCATAGGCGGCCCAATCCTGGGGAGTGTTAACATTCTGAAAATACGAGAGTTCCGCGACGGCAAACGGCTCCACCGCGAGAGCGGCCAGGGCCGCCGTGATCTGGCGCACGCCACGGGCGAACTGGGATTCCAGGGCAGCCAGGGCGCGGCGGTGATAGACCGCGCAGAGGGGTTGGGGCAGAGCGTCCGGCCCGCAGGGAAGCACCACGCAGGCCGCGGAGGTCATGGCATGGGCCAGCAGTTCGCCGAGAAAAGCGGCGGACACCTCCGGCATGTCGCAGGCGACGATCAGATTCCAATCGGCCGCAGTGTGATGCAGGGCGGTGAGGATTGCGCCCAGCGGACCTTGGCCGGGGTAGCGATCGGGAATGGCGGGCAGTTCGGCGTGCCCGACGAGGGTGACATTGCCGGCAGCGCGGGCCACGGCGGCGGCCACGGCGCTCACCAGGTCGCTGCCGCGAAACGGCAGGCGGGCCTTATCCCGGCCCATACGGGAACTGCGCCCCCCCGCCAGCACATACCCCGAGCAAGTCACAAGGAAATGATAACATTAGGCTTGTGTCAACCCGCTCGTTTTGAGGGCGGCCTCGCGCGGCGGACGGATTTTGGTGATAGTATTAGAGGAAACATTTTGAGCCAATTTCGTTTTAAACTGTTAGTCGCAGGTCTTGCCGGCGGCGTGCTCTTTGGCGCCGGTCCGGTCAGCACGCAACGTGTCACCAGTGTGGTACGTCCAGATCTGCGAACCGGGAAATTGGTGAGAACCATGGTGGTCAGCCCCAAACCCGTCACGGAAGTCCGCGTCGCCGCAGCGGTAGTGCCGCCGCGCGTGGTGGGTGCCGCGTCTATCGACCCGGAGCCCGCCGCGCCGCCCACTGGCATTGAGGAAGCGGTGCTCCGGATTGCCGCCGAGCACTCGCTGTCGCCGCAATTGATTCATTCCGTGATCAAGGTGGAGAGCAACTACAACGCGCACGCGATTTCGAACAAGGGCGCGCTGGGACTGATGCAACTGATTCCGGCCACGGCGCGGCGTTTCGGCGTCAGCGACGCCTTCAACCCGGTCGAGAACATCCAGGGCGGGGCCAAATATCTGCGCTATCTGCTCGATCTCTACAACGACAACTACCCGCTGGCGCTGGCCGCGTACAATGCCGGCGAAGGCGCGGTCGCACGCTACGGCGGGGTGCCGCCGTTCGCCGAGACCCAGAATTACGTGATCCTTGTGCGGCGGCAACTGGAACTGGCCAGGAAGGCCGCTGCCGCCAAGACTGTTGCGGCTCCCGCGCCGCCCCAAGCTGTCGAGGCCCTGGAAGCCGGTCCCGCCCACGTCGTCGAAATCATCCAGGCGGACGGTTCCGTGCGTTACGTCTCGAGATAAATCGCGATGGTATGAAACCGCTCGCCGCGCTCGCAATTTCGGCCACGATGTTGTTTGCGCAGAACGACCGCGCTTCTGTGCATTCGGTCACCGCCATCCGCAATTGGTCGCTCGCCGACAGTACCCGCATCGCCGTGGAAGTGTCCGGCGACTTCAACTTCCGGACCGACCGGCTGCACAATCCCGAGCGGGTTTACTTCGATATCCTGAATGCCCGGCCGCGCCTCGACGCCAAACGGGCCTGGTCCAAGGACATCAATGACAAGTTGGTGCAGCGCGTGCGGGTGGCTGAAACCAACCCCGGCACGACGCGCATCGTGCTGGACGTGGCGGCAGCGGTGGAAGTCAGCACGTCGCAGCTTTCCAATCCCAACCGCCTGATCATCGAACTGCGTGCCGGGAGCGGGCCGGCGATTCCCACCGCTCCGGCGCCGGGGCTTCCAGCGGTGAAGCCGCCTCCGGCCATCCGGGCGGAGATCGCCCAACCGGTGGCGCCAGTGGGCAAGCCGGCGGTAGAAGTGGAGCCGCCGTTGCCGCAACCGAAACCGGAAACACCCGTCGTCAAAGCCGAAGCGGAGCCGCTGCCCGTCAGACTCAGGACCGCGCCACCCAAAGCCGTGCCGGCGGCAAAACCCAAGTCGACGCCGCCCGTGGTGGCGGCCGAAGCACCGCCGGCAAAATCCAAATCGACGCTGGCCGTGATGCCGGCCGAAACACCGTCGGCCGAACCCACCGTGGCATCGGCGGAGTCTCGCGGCGCAACCGAACGGGCCGCTCTCCGTGCCGAGCCTCCGGTGCCCGCGGCGTCCGCTCCGCCCGCGCCCATGCCCGGCGAGTTCAGCAAGGCGGCCAGGCGCACCTCAAGCGGTGGCAACTCGCTGACCCGCGCGCTGGGGCTCAAGGTGGGGCGCATCGTGATCGATGCCGGCCACGGCGGGCACGATCAGGGTACGCAGGGTCCCCACGGTCTGGTGGAGAAGGAACTCGTGCTGGACGTGGCGCAGCGCGTGGGCAAGCTGATCGAAGAGCGCTTGAACGCCGAGGTGATTTACACCCGTTCCGACGACACGTTCATCCCTCTGGAAGGGCGCACCGCGATTGCCAACCAGAGGAAGGCCGATCTGTTTCTCTCCATCCATGCCAACTCGTCGCCCTTCCCGCGGATTGCCGGGATGGAGACGTTTTACCTGAACTTCACCGATTCCAAGGATGCCCTGGATGTGGCCGCGAGGGAGAATGCCAGCTCGCAAAAATCCATTTTCGAATTGCAGGACATCATCCAGAAAATCACAATGCACGAGAAACTGGACGAATCCCGCGAATTCGCCAGCCGCCTGCAGGGCGCTCTTTTTTCGTTCTCTTCGCGCAACATTCCGGGGCAGAAAAACCGCGGCGTCAAGAAGGCGCCGTTTGTGGTGCTGATCGGCGCCAACATGCCCAGCGTGCTGGCCGAAATCGGCTTTCTGAGCAATCCGCGCGAAGAGACTCTGCTGAAGAAATCGGATTATCGCCAGAAGCTGGCCGAATCGCTTTTTCGCGGCGTCTCCAAGTACGCCGAAAGCCTCAGCCACTTCCAGTTGGCGGCGAATTGAGGCTGATGCGCGTACTGGCATTCCGTCACGTCCCCTTTGAAGGATTGGGACTGATCGAGCCTGCGTTGCAGGCACACCATATCGCAATAGACTTTGCCGACCTCTACCAGGCGGACACCGCGCTGCCGGATATCGCCGCGTACGACGCCCTGATCTTCCTGGGTGGCCCGATGTCGGTCAACGACGACCTGCCCTTTCTCCGCCAGGAGATGGAGTTCATCCGGCAGGCGGTGGCGCAGCGCCAGCCCATCCTGGGCATTTGCCTGGGGTCGCAGTTGATCGCCCGCGCGCTGGGCGCCACGGTGCGGCCCAATGCCACCAAAGAGATTGGCTGGTACGGTCTGCACTTCACCGAAGCCGCCGCGGACGACCGGCTTTTTCACGGGCTGAGCGAGGAGACCGTTTTCCACTGGCACGGCGAGACCTTCGAGCTGCCGCCCGATGCCGAACTGCTGGCGTCGTCGGATCTCTGCCGCCATCAGGCATTCCGAATCGGCGAGCGCGTATACGCCATCCAGTTCCACCTGGAGGTCACGCCGGAAATGATCGCCGATTGGTGCGCTCAGGACGAAAACAGCGGCGATGTGCGCGAACTGGAGCAGCCGATCGACGCGTCCTTCCAGGCGCCCCGCATGGCGGAGTTGTCCGCCACGGTGTTCGGACGCTGGGGGGAAATGCTCCGGCTGTCCGGGCCTGACTCCAACGTCGCGACTGGGGATACTGGAGTCGTCGAACGGGCCAAGGAAGAAGTACAAAAGGTAAGAAAGGTAGAAAAGGCCGAAGAGGTCGGCGGAGGCGATCATCCCACGTGCCCGCAGTGCGGCTGGCACAATACTCGTCTATCCCACACCAGGTCCTGGCTCGACCCCATCCTGCGCGTGTTCTCGCTACGTGCCTTCCGCTGCCGGACGTGTGGCAACCGTTTCCGGGTGGTCTGGCACGCTTCCAGGGAGTGAGCTCCCGCGTGACCATTCTGCGCAAATTGTGGGGCAGCCAATCCTGGCTGGGGTCCCCTCTGGGGACGGCTTTCAGCCGACGTTTAGCGAGCGCGAAGACCCGCGCGTAGCCCGAGAGAGCCGCCTAAAAAGGCGGCTGCAGGCAAGATTGCCTGCCCCACGAACCGCGCGGCCACGGGGTAAGATGAAGCCGATGGGGTTCTATCTCTGGCTGGACGACCAGTTGGCCTGGGCGCAAGGCACTTACGAATACCGCCCGATGGGCGCCGCCGTGATCTCGAAGTCGGATCTCTTCCGCCGCCGCGATTTCAGCGCGCGCCGCCCGCCGCGCCCCCCGCGCACGGCCCGCTACGCCGGGCAGTTCGCCAGCCTGGGGCACTTGAATCAACACCTGCAAATCGCGCGCAAGCGTTGACGCGGCCTGGCGAACTGCCCGGGACGGGCGCCTGCCGTTATTTCAAGCGCAGTTTCACCACCAGGCCGGCGTGGTCGCTGGCGAACGGCGCCGTGGTGCCGGTCCGGTCCGCCGCAACGATGGCCGGAGTGTGGCCGAAGAAGAGCTGCAGCGGGCCGCCGGCGAAAATGAGATCGATGCGCTCATTCGCCGTCGTGGAGCCGGCGTTCTGATCCTCGCCGAACAGCGGCCAGGTATAACCCGGATCGGCGGGATGGGCGGATTTCCAGGCATCGACAAACCCCGCCTTCACGATCCGCTGCGCCGTGCCGGTGTATTCCGGTCCGGGCTCCGCGTTCGAGTTGAAATCGCCGGCCAGCACCACCGGCATGCCGGCGAAGAGGAGATTGGCGAGGAGTTCATCCCCTTGCGCCCGCTGCACCTGGTCTGCCTGCGAGATGCCGGCAATCGGCGACTGCAAATGCGTGTTGACGAAGCGGAACTTCGACCCGTTCGCCGTGACATCCACCGCCAGCCACCCGGACGGCACCGCAAGCTGGCCGAGAATCGGATTGCCAAAAGTGAAAACGGAC
>JADGNS010000434.1 GCA_017883355.1 Candidatus Solibacter sp. | reverse complement strand
CCATGTGCAGCCGGTGCCGTAGCGGACTCCCGGGTGAATCAGCCCCGCCTTGGCCGTCACGTCGGTGAAGCTGCCGTCGCCGTTGTTGTGAAACAGCAGGTTCTGGCCCCAGCAGGTGATGAAGAGATCGTCGTATCCATCGTTGTCGTAATCGGCCACGGTAATGCCGGTGGCCCACACGCTTTGTCCCAGCCCGGATTTCTCCGTGACGTCGGCAAAGGTGCCGTCGCGATTGTTGCGATACAGGCGGATGATGGCGCCGGCGGGGGTGGACTGGAGGCGGCGGCCGGTGAGCAGCACGATGTCCTGCCAGCCATCGTTATCGTAGTCGAGGAAGGCTGCGCCGCATCCCATGGATTCGACGACGTAGTCGTTGTGGTCCGTGGGGCCATAGATGACGGGCGCACGCAATCCCGCCGAATGCGCCACGTTGACGAAGTGCGCGTCCCAGGGACGCCCCGACGGCTTGCCGAGCGCGGTCGCCTTCACCCCACGGGATGCCATGCCGCCAAATTGTTGGGCGCGGCCCGGCAGGCTCGTGAGGGCGAGCAGCGAGAGGGCTTGGCGGCGGGTCATGAGCTATTAGGATAGAACAGGAAACGGTCGGATTGCCGTGGACTGCGCCCTGTGGGGAGCGTTCCTGATAACCTGATTGGTGTAGGAGCGCCTCATGAACTATCACCCCATGCCCATCGATAACTCCCGTATCGAACTAGGTGCGGGCCTTGTGAAGCTTACGGAACTGCTCGCTCGTAACAACCACGAGCTGTGGGCGAAGCGGCGGATGGAGGAGGGGTGGAGCCTGGGCCCTCACCGTGACGACGCCAAGAAGCAGACCCCCTTCCTGATACCGTATGAAGACCTTCCGGAGGGCGAAAAGCACTACGACCGGGATAACGCGGTGGAGACGTTGAAGACGATCTTGGGCCTCGGGTACCGGATTGAGCCGCCGGAGCGGCCTCAGGACTTCTGAAGAACGTCCACCAGGAGCGCGGCGCGGGAGGACAGATCGGGCTGGCCCGAAAAGAACCCATTCGCGGATGTCCACCAGCCGATGTAGCGGCGGAACTGCCGCTCTGTCGACTCCAGTGGGAAACGGTCCCCACTCGCCGAGTTGGCTATGCGGAGCTTCATCTCCAGAATCGCCCGTTGCGCTTTGTCCGTTTGGTCTCCCAAACCGGCCGCCGATGCGATCAGGTAGAGTTCGGCCAGCGACCCCCAGGCCCACACTTCCTTGGGTTTCGCGGCGTCCAGCTCAGCCGCTAAAACCGCGGCATACCAGCGGCCGGGTTCACTGAACTTGCCGGCCAGTACGACCTCCAGCGAAAGACATTGGACACCGGTCCAGTGATGCGACAGGTTGCCATCGAAGCCCTGCCGATACCACGAGCGCGCCCGCTCCAACGCCTCGCGCATTAGTTTCACCCATCCTTCTCTTCCACTCCGTGCACCGCATTCGAAGTACAGTTCGGCCAAACGCTTCTCCGCGCTGCCGAGCAGACCTAAGTTCTCGTCCAAGACACCCCTCGGCAGTTTGTCTGGCGCTGCCACAAAGGCCTCGAGGCGTTCCAGGCCCTTACGCAACAGACCGGCAAGCCGATCGAACCTGGCGGGATCGATGACTTCGCTCTGGATCAGATCATCGGACCAGGACTGAACGGCTTTCAGCGATGTCAGCACAGCTTCGAGTCTCACGGCCGGCAAGTGGTCGGTATAGCCTTCGGGGAGGCGTACGTAGCCGATGAGGCTGGCCCAATCGTGCCCCGCCACGTCTGAGTGTTCGAACAGCGCACGGCGAGCTTCGTGGAGCGCATCGCGCACGTCCTTTCCGGCCAGCAGTTCGCCATAGAAGCATTCGACCAGAATGGTAGACCCCGGCACGGTCAGTGGGAATTGCGAGCCGATGACCACAGGGAATCCGCAGACATGCAACTCATGCGCGATGCTCCGCCTCGGTATGACCATGTTGGTCGCGTTTGCCGAATCGCAGGCGGCCAGAGTGAGCACTCCGGTCTGGCCTTGCAGTGGCGCCAAGGCCTTGGCGATCTCTTCCGGAGTGGCGGCATACAAATCGTCGGAACCCCGGGCGGCATGCAAGGCCAGGCCAAACATCTGTTTGGGCGATTCGCCGACTGGATATCCGTGCCCCAACAAGTGGACATGCGTGAAGGGCTTCTTCTGCTCGACCGCTTCCTGGCAAGCCTCGCGTATCGAATCCAGGCTGGCCTTCGCCAAAACTTGCAGCACGCTGGAGACATCGGGCGAAGGCCCGGATGGCCCATCCAGCGGGATCCACGGCGAGAGAGCCTGGCGCAATGCGGTTTCGTGTTCCTGGTAGGGAACCGGGAAGCCGACGGCTTCAGGGCAGGCCCAGGCAAAAAGGATCCGGGCCTTGGCCGGCCAGCATTCGAGGGTCTCGACAAAATCGTTGCGAACCCGCCTGGTGAGAATGACGGGGTCTTTGCATCGAACAACGAGCGGCTCGCCATCGCGGCCCAGCGCCGCTTCGAACGGGAGCGCCGCCAACTCAGCCGCGTTGACCACAAGGTCCAATTGAAGAGGAAACTCCCCTGTCTCGAGATCGTCCAGATCTTTCGACCGCAGTAGAGTTGTTACGATGTCGCCGACCTGTTGCAGTGCGGCCGCTCTGGCAGGGGCCGGTTCTTTATATCGAAGCGGCATAGTCAGATCGAGGAACTCCTCGTAACCAAGAGGCATCGTTACCTCGCATATCGGGTGGGAAGCCGCCGCCACGAGATAACGATCGTCCTGGCGCAGCAAGCCGGTATTCAGTTTGCCGAAGCGATGAAATTCGATTAACAGCGACCTCACAGTCTCGTCCTTTCACTCTGCCTGTTGAGTCAGCCGAACACCAATTCTATGCCTTCGGAGTCGTCCTTGGGAAAGAGCGTTCCGTATTTGTATTTCTCCTTGAGCGTCTTAGTGTCCCAAATCGTGGTGTAAGCCGAGCGGTAGTTGAATGCCAGCACGGGATCGTTGCCGCCGAACATGATGACACGTGCGACCGCCTCACGGTCCGGATGCTGGAAGTGCGAACCGTTGGTCGAGAAGATGTACTTCTTGCAGTCCAGGGTCTCCAGAAATTGGCGGCTGACATTCCCTTTGCTTCCATGGTGCGGGAGCTTGCAGGCCGACAGGGCGAATTTGCCCGGGCCGCGCAGGCGGTCGATCGCAACCTTAAGGTCTTGCGGGTGCGCATCTCCCGCCAACAGCAAACGCTGCTGCTCGAATTCCAGAAGGAGAGCGATGCTGCTGCCGTTGGCTTCCGAATCGTCTTCCGTAAAGGGCGACCGGGCCAGAGCCGCAACATCCGGCGGGGTTGCATCGAGCAAAGCGAATTCCTCCGAGGCCGCCTCTTCCGGCCGGGCGGCGCCAGGATCGAGACCTGCCTTGACTACCTCCTTCTCCCATTTAGGTTTCAGAGCTGCGAGGCTGCCGAGTGTCGGCGACAGCAGAGTCAGGACGAGGCCCCCATCCAATTCCATCCGCGGCAGGCCGCCATTGGCCGAAACGGCCAGCACGCCGCCGGCGACGGCAGCGTTCCAACGAGCCTGGGGTTTCACAAGAAAGCCGGTGAGCTTTTCACCTTGTACGGGGCCAAGAGTTGTCGGAGACTCATCGGGAAGGTGGCGGTAGCCGTTGAACCAGATATCGTTGGCGTGGAAGCCACTGGTTTCATCGGTCAATAGATCCAGAATACCCGTGATGTGATCGCCATCGACGTGAGTAACTACGACCAGTTCGATCTCACGGCCGTGCTCCGCCAGCTTTGACTTCAAAGCCCGCTTGTAAGTGCCCTTGGCCCCTCCGTCGATCAGAACAAACTTCGGCGAGGCGGAATCGCCGTACTCGATCCAGAGGCAGTCGCCATGTCCGGCCGGGAGCACCTCTAGTTTCAACATATCGTGCTTCTTCCTCCGGCAGTCTCTTGACCGGATTCCATCAGTATAAACGACACGACGCTCACCAGGAATGTTGGATCCCTGCCTGCCGAATTCCTCAGAGTCGTGGAAGAGGGACTAAACAGACCGGCCCGTCAGACCGAAGTAAGAGGCACTCGCGAGCATGTGGCGATCGTTAGTCCATACATCGCGTTCTCCGGTCTCGTATGCCGTCGCCAGATGCACCGCGTCGGCGGTGCGCATGAACAGATCGGGCGGAGCGGACACGATCAAGACACTGGTTCTCCGCAGCAGAGCTTCGGGAACGGGAATGAGTTTCCACAAACCTTCCCGCACATGTTCGAAGAAGCGGGAAGAAAGTTCAAGTGCGTCACTGGGCGCCAACGAGCCCTCGCGCAAGCGGCGGTGAATTACCCCATGGAACTCAGCCAAAGCCCACAGCGACGAATGGATCGTATCCGCTGTTCGGACTAGTTCGCGAACCCGCGGAGATTCGGGTTCGTTGAAATAGAATTTGGCAATATACGAGGTGTCCAGATACACGGTGTTTATCGATCGCGATCTTCTTCGATAATCTTCGTACTGTCGCTGACTTGCGGCATACGAGCCCAAATCTCGCGCATGGAGTCGAAAATCAGCGCCTTCTTGCCGGCAGGCATGCCCGCTGGAGAGGAAATAGGGCGCAGCTCCGCGACGGGTTCGCCACGGCGCTCGATCACGATAACGCCACCTTCGGCAGCCTCGCGTACCAACTCCGAAGTACGAATGTGGAGTTCACGGACTGACGTCTTCCTCATGAGCTACAGTGTAGCACAACCGAAACCATCTGCGTGAAAGGGCTGGAGACTCCGGTTAACTGAAAACTAAGGCTCCCCGAAAAACGCGGTTTCAAACGACCTCTCCTGGGCAGCAACGGTCAACCGATCGCCAGCTTGACCGGCTTGCCGACACGGCTGAGCATCTCCACGAGCGTATCGATGGTGAATTTGGCCGTCTTTTTGTTTATCACGTCAGACACACGCGGGCGCGAGACCATCAGAATTTCGGCGGCCTCAGCCTGCTTCAAGTGATGTTTCACAATCCAGACTGACAGCTCTTCCATTAGTTGCTGCTTCAGCAGCCGCGCGTCATTGATCTGTTTGCGAGATGCACCATGTAGACGTTTGGCCTCGTCCGGTGTAAAACCCAGTTCCAGGAAGAGGTTCGCTCCCGGCTTTGTCACGTGGCGGATTTCGGTGTCGATCTTCATTTCTTTTCCCTCCTCGCGCTGATCACGGCGCGAAAGCGCGCCGCGGCAATAGCCTTGTCCAGCTTGCTGGTCA
>JADGNS010000433.1 GCA_017883355.1 Candidatus Solibacter sp. | reverse complement strand
TCTTTAGGGCCTGCATGGGCCGGTTTCGGGATTGCGCCTCCTCCGGGGCGCACTTCGGGACGGTATCCTTGGAGTTTTGCGGCCGCCCTGGCGGGCGCCGCGTCTACTCCCGTAAACAGGAAGAATACATGGCCGACTTCTGTTTGGTGAGCCGGCGCATACTCGATGAAGAAGATCATCGTCTCTTCCGGTTTTACTTCCTGCTGGGTGCGGACTGGCAACTCTGCGCCCGGCGGCTCAAGATGGATCGCGGAAACTTTTTTCACGCCATCTATCGGATTGAGAGGACGCTGGGACGAGCCTTCTCCGAGATCCGGCCGTATCCGCTCTATCCCCTGGACGAATACTTTGGTGGAACCGTTCGCAAGGACGCGGGCCGCGCCCTGGAAGCGATCCCGGCGCAGAACCGGCACCGTCTGGAGGTGCCGCTGCGCTTAGCCGCCTGATCCGTGCATCCCCCGGGGACGGCCCGCGCGGCCGTCCCCTTTACCCCCCTCCGTTCCCCTTACAATGGGTAGTCCGGCCCACATTCCATGGACAACCTCACGCACACGGCAATTGGTCTATTCCTCGCCAGGATCGGGCTGGGACGTTGGAGCGCACGCGGCACACCCATCGTCTTGATCGCCGCCAACATCCCCGATATCGACGTAGTATCTTCGGCCGGCGGCACGCTGAACTACCTGGCATACCACCGTCATCTGACACATTCGCTGCTGCTGATGCCGGTCATGGCGCTGGCCGCGGTGGTGGTGGTGAGACTGGCGGGTCGCAAGCCGGTGAGCTGGGCGGGGGCGTTTTTCGCGGCGCTGATCGGCGTAGCCTCGCATCTTGCGCTCGACTGGACGAACGTCTACGGCATCCGGCTGCTGCTGCCCTTTTCGAACGAATGGCTGCGCGCGGACATCACCGGCGTAGTGGATGTGTGGATCTGGGCGGTGCTCGCGATTGGCATTGCCGGACCGTTCCTGGCGCGGCTGGTGGGTTCGGAGATCAGCTCGGGATCCGCCAAGCAGCCGCATCACGGCCGCGGCTTTGCCTGGTTCGCCCTGTTGGTGGTCTTGCTCTACGATTGCGGCCGCGGAGTGCTGCACGCCCGCGCCGTGGGCTCGCTGGCCGCGCGCATGGTCGAGGGAGCGGTCCCCTTGCGGGTGGCGGCCACGCCGGACGCGGTCAATCCGCTCAAATGGCGCGGTATCGTGGAGACACCGGGCGCCTACGTGATCCAGGACCTCAACATGCTGGTGGATGCGGGCAGCGCGCATGGCACCGTCTTCCACAAGCCGGAGCCCGAACCGGCGCTCGATGCGGCGCGCGGGAGTGCGGCCATCCAGGGATTCCTGCGCTTCTCGCAGTACCCGCTGTGGCGGGTCACGCCTTACCCGGCAATGGAAGACGGCAAGCTCGTGGAGGTCTTCGACCTGCGCTTCGGCACACCGCTGGCGCCCGGATTCGTGGCGCGCGCGGTGCTGGATGCGCGGTTGCAGGTGGTGGAATCCTCCTTCCAGTTCGGAGGGGTGCGCCCCAGGTAAGGCAAGCTGCTCACTCGTCGCGCAGAGCGCGCGTCGGATCGACCCTGGCGGCGCCGCGCGCCGGCAGCAGACAAGCCGCCAGACCGGTGGCGCAGAGCAACGTGACCACCGCCGCGAAGGTCCAGGGATCGGTGGTGGAGACGCCCCACAACTCGCTCGCGATCAAGCGCGTGAGCGCGCTACTGGCCAGCAGCCCAACCACAACGCCAGTGCCAATCAGCTTCATCCCGTTGCCCAGCACCATGCTCAAGATCCGGCCCTGATCCGCGCCCAGGGCCATGCGGATGCCGATTTCGTGGGTGCGGCGGCGCACCGAGCAGGACACCACGCCGTAAATACCGATCAAGCCAATCGCCAGAGCGAGCGCCGCAAACGAAGCGATCAGCAGCATGTTCACGCGGCGCGGAGCCAGGTGTTTGGCCCGCCGCTCTTCCAGCGTCGTGATATCGAACGGAGGCTGGGAGTTGTCCACGCCCGCAATCTGGCTGCGTACCGCCGCGGCCAGAGACTTCGGATTCCCCGCGGCCCGGACCGCCACGTACATGTTCGACCCCATGAGGAAGGCGGCTTCGGGCTGTAGATAGGAGAAGTACATTTCCGGAAGTGGTTCCTCCTCGGGCGCGGGGCGAATGTCGCGAACCACTCCGACGATGGTGATCCATCCCGTCTTCGGCTTCCACTGCTCGATCCTCTTGCCCAGGCAGTCTTCGCCGGGGAAGAAAGTGCGGGCAAACGTCTCGTTGACCATTGCCACGACCGTGGATCCGCTCCGATCGGAATCGCCGAAGGCGCGGCCCCGTACCATGGGAATGCCCACGGTATGGAAATAGTTCGGGCTGACGAGCGCCACCAACACCAGTCGTTCCGTCTCGGGCTTTCCTTCCACCGTCAGCCCCGATATCGACATGCTGTAGCCGGCCAGGGGCAACGACGTGCTCGCGCTGGCCGCCTGCACACCCGGCAGCGTACCGACCTTCTGCACCACCTGCTGAAAGAAGGCGGTCTTTTCGCGCGGGGTCGGGTATTTGGAAGGCGTGAGGGCGACGTTCAACGTCAGGATGCGATCCGGCTGGAACCCGGGATCGACGCCGCGAATTCGCAGGAAGCTGTGGAACAGCAGTCCCGCGCCGCTCAACAGCACCACGACCGCCGCGATCTCACCCACCACCAGGAGATTTCGCAGGCGATGGCGTGAGCGTCCGTCGGTGGCGCCGCGGCCGGCGCCTTTGAGGGGTTCGTTCAATTCGCCGCGCGACGCTTCGAGCGCCGGAGCCAGGCCAAAGGCGATGCCAGTGACCAGAGCCAGCCCCAGGTTGAAGGCGAGAACGCGGAGGTCGAGATGGACGGGCTCCATGGCCGGCAGGTTGGGGGCGATGAACGCGACCAGAAGGTTCTTGCCCGCCGACGCCAACCCGAGCCCCACCACGCCGCCCAGCAAAGCCAACAGTACGCTCTCGGTGAGAAGCTGTCGCAGGATGCGCGCCCTGCCGGCCCCCAGGGCGCGGCGCACCGCCATCTCCTTTTCCCGGGCGGCGGCGCGGAAGAGCAACAGGTTGGCCACGTTGACGCAGGCCACCAGAAGTACGAAACCGACCGCGGAGAGGAAAATGAGCAGGGATCGCCGGGCGCCGCTCGAGATCTGTTCCTGCCACTCCGCCACCACCAGGATTTTCTTACCTCTCCTGGGTGGCTGCATGAGCGTGGCCAGCTCGGCCCGCGCGCGTTCGATGCTCACGCCCGGCTTGAGACGGCCGACGGTCTGCAAGATGCTCCGCCGGCTTCGTCCGTTGTCGCCGATGGCGAGCGGCACCCAGAGATCGTAGTCTGTGGCGTATCGATCGGGGAGTTGGAAGCCGGCGGGCAAGACCCCGACGATCGTGTGCAGCGTGCCGTCCAGGGTGAGGGACTTGCCAGAGATCGCCGCGTCGCCGCCGAAACGGCTCTTCCAGAAAGCGTGGCTCAGAACAACCGTGGGCGCGCCGCCAGGGCGATCCTCATCGGAGAGAAAGATCCGCCCGAGCGCCGGCTGCACGGCCAGCAGCGGGAACAGGGACGCGGTGGCCGCGCCCGCCTTGACCCGCTCGGCTTGTGTTGCCGCGGTCAAGTTAGCTTCAAAACCCGTGTAACCCGCGATACGGCTCAACGTCTGGCTGCGGCTCTTCCACGCGGCATAGTCCGTAGTGGGCGCAAAAATGGCGCTCCCCCGATCTCCGAAGCCGATCGCGATGTACACCAGCCGGTGCGGCTCGGGATAGGGCAGGGGACGGAGCAGGACCGCATTGACCACGCTGAAGATCGCTGTGGTGGTGCCGATACCGAGCCCCAGCGTCACCACAACCGTGGCCGTGAAGCCGGGAGCGCGGCGCATCATGCGGATGGCGTAGCCGAGATCCCTCGCCAGGGTCTCCAGCCAGGGCACGCCGCGGCGCTCGCGGTAGATCTCTTCGACAGGCGCAAGGCCGCCCAGCTTGATCAGCGCCTGGCGTCGCGCCTCGGCGGGAGTCATGCCCGTTCGCTGGGCGTCCTCACAATGCATCTGCAGGTGAGATTCCAACTCTTCGGCGAACTCGCGATCGCGGCGGTCTTTCCCGAACACGCTCCACAACCGCACGCACCACGCGCGCAACCGTCTCATGGCGTCTCCTTGGCGGCCGGAAGGAAGCGGGACATGATCGCCGTGGCCTGCTCCCAGCCGTGCTCTTCTTTCCGCAACTGCTTCGTGCCGGCGCGAGTCAGCCGGTAAAACCGGGCCTTCCGGTTGTTCTCCGACAGGCCCCACGCCGAGGCGATGTAGCCCTCCTGCTCCAGTTTGAGCAGCGCGGGATAGAGGGTTCCGTAGTTGACACTCAGCAGGTCGCCGCTGGTCTGCTCGATGCGGCGGGCGATGCCGTATCCGTGCAGCGGCCCGAGCGTCTCGAGTGTTTTCAATACCATGAGGGCCAGGGTTCCCTGCCAGACATTAGCTGTTTCGGACATGTGACTCCGTATTTCCATCGTAAGGCAAACCCATATGGGGAAGCAATAGGAAAGTGTGCCCTCGCCATGACATCGCGAATCGGGGAACCGCTTGCTGAGGCGCGCGGCTCCGATCGGAGCCGCGACCGTGAGGGAGCGGTTGCTTCGGAGTACGAGAACGTATTTGCGAAACGGTGTACCAAGCCGGGTAAGGCAAGCTGCCTTGCGGTCTAAGGTCTTCGCTCGATTGTTTGCACCTGCCCCTGGGGCCGACAATCGAGACGTGAAGGTAACTGATCAAGCGAGCGTATTGGACTGGCAGCAACTGCGGGACGTTACGCTGGACGACGACGAGCTGATGCGCGAGGTGCTCACCACGCTGCTCACCGACACTTCGAAGCAGGTCGCGCTGCTGGATAGCGCCATCCGCGACCAGGACCCGCAGAAAACCATGCGGTTGGCGCACTACTGCAAAGGCGCGTGCGCCAACGTGGGCGCCAATGCTGTGGCGTCGGTGTTGAAGCGCATGGAACAACAGGCGTCCAGCCGCTCGTTTGTGGACTGCGCAGCGTCGCTGGGCAATCTGATGCAGGAACTGGACCGCCTTCGCGTGGAAGCCAACGTCTGAGTAAGGGCAGGAGACAGGAGTCAGGAGTCAGGAGTCAGAATGGGCCCTCTCGCACTCCGTCTTCTGCCGCCTGCCGCCTGACTCCCGTCTCCTTTCTCCCGTCTCCCGGCTCCCGTCTCCCGTCTCCTGACTCCTGACTCCTGAC
>JADGNS010000432.1 GCA_017883355.1 Candidatus Solibacter sp. | reverse complement strand
GATCTCACCGGCTGATACACTGGCAGAAAGCATGGTTGCCAATACGGCCTTACCGGGGACCAACGTGAGCGAGCTTGCCGGCCACCCCGGAGTCCGCGACTGTCTGCAATTCTTCACGCGCGAGAAGCAGTGGATCAACGAGGTCCACCTGCAAGCTTGCCGCATCCCCGCGCCTACCTTCATGGAACAGGAGCGCGCCGCCTGGTTCCTGGAGCAATTCCGCTCCTATGGCTGCGATGCCTCGATCGACCGCGCCGGCAACGTGCTGGCAGCCTTCGGAGGGCCGCCCTACGTGGCGCTGACGGCGCACCTGGATACCGTGCTCGCGCCGCGCAACAAAGAAGAGATCTCGGTAGACGCCGAGGGCCGCTTCCGCGGTCCCGGGGTTTCCGACAACGGGGCCGGTCTCGCCGCCTTGCTGGCCATCGCCCGGGCGTGGAAGAACTCCGTCAGGCTGCCGGAATCCCCCGCCGGACTGCTGTTGGTGGCCAACGTCGGCGAAGAGGGCGAGGGCAACCTGCTAGGCATGCGCCACCTGTGCCACCAGTCCCCGCTGGCCGGGCAGATTCGGAGCTTCGTGATCGTCGACGGCGCCAACACCGACCACATCACCACACGCGCGCTGGGCAGCCGGCGCTTCGAGGTCACCTTCAGCGGTCCGGGCGGGCATAGCTGGAGCGATTTTGGCGTGGGCAATCCGGTCCACGCGCTCTGCCGGGCGGTATCCCTGTTCGCCGAGACGCGCCTCGATTCGGGACCGAAATCGTCGGTCAACGTGGGCCTGATCGAAGGCGGCAGTGGGGTCAACGCCATCGCCCAGGCGGCGCGCTGCAAGGTGGATATCCGCTCGGAGAGCAACGCCCGCATGGACCAGTTGGTCGACGTGCTGCTGGGCGCCGTGGAGCGGGCCCGCGACCTGGAAAACCAGCGGCAAACCGGCGGGCGCGTCACCGTGAAGACCCGCGAGATCGGCTCGCGCCCGGCGGCCGTGCTGCCGGAGCAGGCCCCCATCCTGCTCTACCTTCGCGCGGTGGACGCTCACCTGGGCATCCGCTCGCACCTGGACTGCTCGTCCACCGACGCCAACCTGCCGCTCTCCATGGGCATTCCGGCCGTCGCCATCGGCGCCGGCGGGCTGGGCGGCGGCGCGCACACTTCGGGAGAGTGGTTCAGTCCCGAGGGGCGGGATCTTGGCCTGAAGCGCATTCTGCTTACCCTGCTGATGCTCATGCGCACCGCGGCAGGGGGCACGGCTGCGTGAACCGCTCCAAAGCGGAACTGGCTCTGCTCGCTAACGTCGTCGTGTGGGGCGCCACCTTCGTCCTGGTCAAGAGCGCGCTGCGCGAAATCTCGCCGGTGTTGTTCCTGGCCCTGCGTTTTTCGCTGGCGACCGTTGCACTGGTGGCGCTGTTCGGATGGAAATGGCGGACGCCCAACGCGCCCCGCATCACCGGGAAGATGCTGGCGGCCGGGGGCATGATCGGCGTCTTCCTGTTCGCCGGATTCCTGCTCCAGACCGTCGGATTGCAGTCCACCACGCCGCCGAAATCGGCATTTTTGACCGGCCTCGCCACGGTGATGGTACCTTTGCTCGCGGCGCTCGTCTATAAAATCAAGCCGCGGGCTTCCGAAGTGGCCGGTGTGCTGGCCGCCACGCTCGGGATGGGACTCATGACGCTGGAAGGACCGATCGGTTCCATCTCTCGCGGCGACCTGCTGACGTTTGGCGGGGCTGTCGCGTTTTCGGCTCACGTTGTGGCAACCGGTCATTTCGCCGAGCAGATCGGCTATGAAGTGCTGAGTGTTACCCAGATTGGCGCGGCCGCTTTGTCGGCCCTGTCCCTGGCCTGGTGGGTGGAGACCCCGCGCATCCAGTGGCAACCGCTCGTGGTCTGGGCGATACTAATTACAGGGTTGTTGTGTACCGCCCTGGCGTTTACCATCCAGGCTTGGGCCCAGCACTACACCACCTCGACGCGAACGGCGTTAATCTACGCGCTCGAGCCGGTCGTGGCCTGGATTACGTCGTATTGCATCGCCGGCGAAGGATTGTCCGGCCGAGCCGCGGCGGGGGCGGGGCTTATCTTGAGCGGAGTGCTTTTGGTCGAGATGAAACCGTTCCAGGCGCGGCAACATCTATAGAGATAGTAGTTCCAGCACGGCGATCGAACGCCTGCTGGTACACACAGAGGAGTAAGAACATTCCATGAGTCTATTTGACAGATTACGCACACAGAAGGTGCTTTCGTTTACCTTGATTCTGTTCACGCTGAGTGTGGGCATCGTCATCGGGACGCTGGTGAACCAGGGCGTCAAGGCGGCCAAAAGCGAAGGTCCGGCGGCGCCGGGGGCAACCCCGCTGGTGATTCCCAACCCGGTGGAACTGTCGAATACGTTCAGCCAGATTGCCAAGCAGGTGGAACCTTCGGTGGTGAACATCTCTACCGAGTATTTGCCCAAACCGCAGGTCCGTTCCCGCGGCAACGGGCGGCGGCAGGTCATGCCGTCTCCCGACCAGGATCCGCAGGACGGCGGCAGCATGGAGGACTTTTTCTATCGCTTCTTCGGCAACGGGGGCGGCGGCCCAGAGATGCAGCAGCGTGGAGGCCGGGCGCTCGGTTCGGGCGTGGTGGTGGATCGCGCCGGCTACATCCTGACCAACAACCATGTGGTCGACAAGGCGGACCTCATCCGCGTGAAGTTCAACCACGATCCGGTGGAATATGACGCCAAGGTGGTGGGCGTGGATTCGGCCACCGACCTGGCGGTGATCCGCGTGGAAGGCAAGAAGGACCTGACCGTCGCCAAGATCGGCAATTCCGACGCCGTGCAGGTGGGCGATTGGGCGATTGCCATTGGTTCGCCGTTCGGCTACCAGGCCACGGTGACGGCGGGCATCATCAGCGCCAAGGAGCGCGATGTGGACCCCAGCATGCAGTATCAGCATTTCCTGCAAACCGACGCGGCCATCAACCCGGGCAATAGCGGCGGGCCGCTGTTGAACATCCGCGGCGAGGTGATCGGCATCAATACCGCGATCGCCACGCAGAATGGCGGGTACCAGGGCGTCGGCTTCGCGCTGCCGGTGAACACGGCGGCTCAGGTGTACAACGACATCATCAAGAACGGCAAGGTGACGCGCGGTTCCATCGGCATCCACTTCACGCCGAGCGAAACGGACCAGGCGCTGGCCAACTTGAAGGTGGCGGGTGTGAAGGAAGGCGTGTTCGTGGCCAAGGTGATTCCGGGCGGCCCCAGCGAGAAGGCCGGCATGAAGGAAGGCGACGTGATCACGGCCATCAACGGCAAGCCGATCAACCACGGCAACCAACTGGTAGGCACGGTCGCTACCACACCGCTGGGCACCCCGGTGAACATCACGGTGGAGCGCGAAGGCAAGCATCACGACCTCAAGGTAGTGGTGGCGGACCTGGCGCAGGTCTTCCCAGACCAGTACGGCAACGGCCGCGAGGATTCCATCAAGGGCGGCGAACCGACCACGGTGAAATTCGGCATGCAGATCCAGAACCTGACGGAGCAGCAGGCCGATCGCCTGGGGATCAAGCAGAAGGCCGGCGTACAGGTGAAGTCCGTGGAACCGAGTTCCTTCGCCGATGACATCGGCCTGGCGCCCGGCGACGTGATCCTGTCGGTCAACCGCCAGCCGGTGAACTCCACTGAGGACATCGCGAAGTTCAGCGGCACGCTGAAACCGGGCGACGCGGTGCAGTTCCGGGTGCTTAGCAGAGGACCCAATAACGATTGGTCGGCGCGCTATGCGGCCGGCACGCTGCCGCCCACCGGGCGGTAAGTAGTGGTGGGGCAGGCTTCGACCTGCCAGGAAGGGCGGCCGGATTCCCTCCGGCCGCCCTTTTTTTGTGTAGCGGTACTGATAAAATAGCAATTGAACCCATGAGGAAGATCCTGAGCTTCGCCGCCATGGCGGCGATGATCGTGCTTGCCTGGAGCGCGGACGGCGCGCTGGCGGCCCAGAATAAGGCGCCGGCCAGGAAGACGGCCGCCAAGAAGAAGGCTTCGCCGGCCAAGAAGGGCGCGAGCACAGCCTCTACACGCAAACCGGGGACCACCACCAGGACGGCTTCCTCGCGCGGCAAGAAGACTCCCGCCAAGCGCGGCGTCACCTGGCGCAACCGGCAGACGTCTCCGTCGCCGGACCGTTACCGCGAGATCCAGGGTGCCCTGGCCGCCAAGGGATATCTGAAGCCGGAGGACGCCACGGGGACCTGGAATCAGACCTCGTCGGATGCTTTGAAAAAGTTCCAGGCGGAGCAGAATCTGGAATCCAGCGGCAAGATTAACTCGCTCTCCCTGATCGCCCTAGGACTGGGTCCGCGACGCGATCCGGCGCCTCCCAAGACCCCGTTGCAACCCCCGGGACAGTAGGTGGCATAAGTTGCTCATGACGCCCGCGGCGTCTCAAGCGAATGATGAAGTGCGTTGCCCGTCGGGCAAGCGCTCCCTCACGGTCGCGGCTCCGATGGGAGGCGCGGAGCAGGGTGCGCGGACAACTTGAGAATGACAACTTAAGAATTGACCGCACGCGAGCTGACGGTATATCATCACGCGCAGGGGATGCTGTGCAGAGATGATACCAACCAATTGCGAAGCAACCGAAGTTCCCGGAAGAGCCCGGAATGTCCCATCGCCGCCGACCTTCGCCACCGTCGCCGAGGAGCGCCGCCACCGCCAGGAACGCCTGGCCGCCGCGTTCCGCCTGTTCGCCCGCTTCGGATTCGATGAGGGCGTGGCCGGACACATCACGGCTCGCGACCCGGGGAATCCGGAGTGGTTTTGGGTCAACCCCTTCGGCGTCCACTTCGGACAGATTCGCGTCTCGGACCTGATCCTGGTGAACGACAAGGGCGAGGTGGTGCAAGGCAACTACCCGGTGAACACCGCCGCGTTTGCCATCCATTCGCGGGTTCACGCGGCGCGTCCCGAAGCGGTGGCGGCGGCGCACGCGCACTCGATGTATGGCAAGGCATGGTCGTCGCTGGGCCGTCTGCTCGACCCGATTACGCAGGATGCGTGCGCCTTCTACGAGGACCACGCGCTGTTCGACGATTACACCGGCGTGGTGTACGAGACCTCCGAGGGCGACCGGATCGCCCAAACGCTGGGTAACTCCAAAGCCGTCATCCTGCGCAATCACGGGCTGCTGACGGTGGGCAGAACGATCGACGAAGCGGTGTGGTGGTTCATCACGATGGAGCGCAGTTGCCAGGCGCAGTTGCTGGCGGAGGCC
>JADGNS010000431.1 GCA_017883355.1 Candidatus Solibacter sp. | reverse complement strand
CAGCACCGTCTCCGCATGCAGCGCGCCTTCCGGACTCTCCTCGTGCTTGAACATCAAGTACAGATCGCGTCCCGTGGCCAGCACTTCCTTCGATCGTCCCGCGATGCCCGCCACATCGTCCGCCGTGTATTGGGGCTTGCGCAGGCGGTAGTAGACGAAATCCGCCGTGATCACCGGCGGCACTTCGAGCTTCTCCGATTCCGCCACGCACAGCGACACGTTGCGCTGCCGGAGCGCGTCGTACACTTCCTCCACCAGCCAGCTCGCATGGCGAAACTCGAAGGCGTAGCGCAGGTCGCCGGGCAGCAGTTCCAGGTAGCTCGCGAGCAGCGCGACGTCGCATTTCATGGCCGGCGGCAATTGAAACAGAATCGGTCCCAGGCGCCGCGCACTACGCAGCGGGTCGATCATCTTCAAAAAAAGCTCGGTAGCCTCCCCGGCGTTCTTCAGGCGCAGGATGTGCGTGATGCGCATGTTCGCCTTCACCGCGAACACGAACCCGGGGGGCGTCTGCGCCACCCAGTTCTCCAGCGTGGAGGCCGAAGGCAGGCGGCGGAACGTGTAGTTGATTTCCACGCAGTTCAGCCGTTGGGCGTAATACCGCAGAAACTGGTTGGCCGGAGTTTTGGCCGGATAGAAGCCCGGCTTCCAGGCCGGGTATGCGAAACCGGAAGTACCGGCATAAAGCGTTGCCATGGCTTATCATTATCTCTGGCTGGAGGCCCTCAATGTTTTTGGTCCATTGGATCGTGAACTGGCTGCTTGGCGCGCTGGCGCTTTGGCTGGTGGCACAGATCATCCCCGGGATTCAGATCCGCAGTTTCGCAACCGCCATGCTGGCCACCGTGATGATCGCCCTGGTGGACATCACCATCGGGCCGATTCTGCGATTCATCGCGTTCCCGATCACGTTTCTCACCCTGGGTCTGTTCCGCCTGGTCCTGAACGCCCTCCTCTTGAAACTGGCGTCGATGTTCACGCCGGGCTTCCGGATCGACGGGTTCCTCAACGCGCTGGTGGGCTCCCTGGTGCTGACCATGCTGGATATCGTGTTGCGCCGCGTAGCCTGGGCTACTCTATAAACGTGCTCGCGCCCTCCAATTCCGCCGAGTTAGCCGAAGCGCTGCGCGATGCCGCCGCGGCCGGCCGCAGCATCGCGCTCGCCGGGAATTCCACCAAACGCCTGATGGCCGGACCCGTGGAACCCGCCGACGTGGCGCTGACCACGCTCTCGCTGCGCGGCGTCCTGCAGTACGAACCGCGCGATCTCACCATCAGCGTGGCCGCCGGATTGAGCTGGCGTGAGTTCACCAGCGTGCTGGCGGAAAATCGCCAGATGGTGCCGCTCGATCCTCCCTTTGCCGGTGGCGCTACCGTTGGCGGCGTGATCTCCGCCAACTGCAGCGGGCCGCGGCGCCGGCTTTACGGCACGGCGCGCGATCTGGTGATCGGCATGCAGTTTGCCACCCTCGAAGGCAAGCTGGTCAAATCCGGCGGGATGGTGGTCAAGAACGTCGCCGGCCTGGACATGGCGAAGCTCATGATCGGGTCCTTCGGCACCCTCGCCGCCATCACCGTGGTGAATTTCAAGCTGCAGCCCATGCCCGAAGTGGAACGCAGCTTTCTCCTGCCCTTCGATTCGCTGGCCGCCGCCATCGCGGCGCGCAATGTCATCCTCACGGGCCAGTTGCAGCCGGCTGCGATCGACCTGCTCAACCCGCTTGCCGCCCGGACGCTGGGCCACTCCACATGGCTGCTGGCCCTGCGCGCCGCCGGCAATCGGGCCGCCGTGCAACGCTACGAGAGCGAATTCTCCCACTTCGCCGATGCCCAGGCATTCGAGGAAGAGCACCAGTTGACGCTCTGGCGCCACGTGGAGAACTTCACGCCGCGGTTCCTGGCGGCCCAGGAGGATGGCGCCGTGGTGCGCGCTTCGTGTACCCTGAAAGACTCGGAAGCAGTCATGCAGTCGTTCCCCGGTCCGGCGGTGGCGCGCGCCGGCTCCGGCGTCTGCTATGGCTATTTCGAGCAAGCGCAGGCCGCCGCGGACTGGTTGAGCGGCGCGCAACGGTCGGCCTGTAAGGCAGTCGTCGAATTCGCGCCCGAGGGAAGCCGCCGCACGCTCGACCTCTGGCCTTCACCAGGCGGCGATTTTGAGATCATGAAACGGGTCAAGCATCTGTTTGATCCGGGGAACCTGTTGAACCGTGGCCGACTTTACCGTCTTATCTGAAAAGACCGGTTTGGGACCCAGGCAGTTCGATCTGGACCGCTGCGTGCATTGCGGCCTGTGTCTCAACGCCTGCCCCACCTATCGCGAACTCGGCCTCGAAATGGATTCGCCGCGCGGCCGTGTCTATCAGATGGTACAGGTGGCCAACGGCACGCCCATCAGCGATTCCTACCGCGAGCACATCGGGCTTTGCCTGGCCTGCCGGGGCTGCGAATCGGCCTGCCCGTCGGGCGTGCGCTACGGCCGCATGGTGGAAGATGCGCGCGCCGAACTGGAAGCGCACACCCACCGCGGCTGGTTCGCGCGCAAGCTGCGGCGCCTGGTATTCGTGCGCCTGCTGCAATCGCGCGGCGCCCTCTCGGTGGCCGGCACGCTGCTCTACCTCTTCGAAGTCAGCGGACTCAAAGCGCTGGCGCGCGGCCTGGGACAGTTGAAGCTGCTGGGCCTCCTCGGCGACCTGCAACAGCTCACACCCTCGGCCGAGCCGCCGTTCTTCTTCAGCCAGATCGGCCGCACGTTTCCGCCGGAAGGCGAGCGCCGGCATCGCGTGGCCTTTCTCGCCGGATGCATCGCCAACGTCAGCTTCGCGCGGCTGAATGAGGCCACGGTACGCGTACTGCAGCGCAATGGCTGCGAGGTGGTCGTCCCCGAGGGTCAGGGCTGCTGCGGCGCGCTGCACCTGCACGCCGGAATGCGCGACGAGGCGCGCAAGCTGGCCTGCCGCAACATTGACGCCATTCTGGGCGGCGGCTTCGACGCCATCATCACCAACGCCGCGGGCTGCGGATCCACCCTCAAGGAATACGGCGAGTTGCTCGAAGACCTCCCCGAGTACGCCGAAAAAGCGCGCCAATTCTCCAGCCTGATGCGCGATATCACGGAGTTCCTCGGTGGGATTGCACTCAACCCCAAGCTGGGACGCGTGGACGCCGTGGTGACCTACCAGGATTCCTGCCATCTGGCGCACGGCCAGCATATCCGTCAAGCGCCGCGCCAGTTGTTGGCCGCGATTCCCGGAGTGACCTTCCGCGAAATGCCCAGCGCCGATATCTGCTGCGGCAGCGCCGGCATCTACAACGTGGTGCAGAATGAGATGGCCATGCGGATTCTCCAGCACAAGATGGAGACGGTGAATGCGACGCAGGCGGAGATCATCGCCACCGCCAACCCCGGCTGCATGCTCCAGCTTCAGGCGGGGGTCCGGCTGCACGGCAGCGGACAGCGCGTCATGCACGTGGTGGAAGTGCTCGATCTGGCCTACAAGAACGCGAAGTAGGTGGGATAAGCTCCGCCTTGTCCATCCGAGCGAAGCTCGGACATTTCTTTCACGAATCTCGCCGGTGCAGCCTGTGCCTGCGCCACGATAGAATGCGAAGTGGTTCGTACAGGAGGGCGGGAAATGACGATGGAATCGGCGGGTGCGCGATGTGGAGATGCGGCATGAGCAGGACTCTCTTCGTATTGCTGCCTCTCCTGTTGGCGGGGCAGGATCGGGACCTCTCGAAGATCGACGCGCGGCGGAGCCCGGCTTGGGCGCGCGGTGCGGTGATCTACGAGGTCAACGTACGAACGTTCTCTCCGGCGGGTAACTTCCAGGGCGTCACGGCGCGGCTCGACGAATTGTCGAAGCTCGGCGTCAATGTGCTGTGGCTGATGCCGATCCATCCCAACGGTCAGGTGAAGAAGAAAGGCACGCTGGGCAGTCCGTACTCCGTGCGGGATTACTACGCCATCGAGCCCGCGTTTGGGACGGCGGCCGATTTGCACGCGCTCATTGACGGCGCGCACCATGTCGGCATGAAGGTGGTCATCGACATCGTGGCCAACCACACGGCGTGGGACAGCGTGATGATGGCTCATCCGGAGTTCTACAAGAAAGACGCGAATGGCCACATCATCCCGCCCATCGCCGACTGGAGCGATGTGGCCGGGCTCGATTACCGCAACGCCGAACTGCGCGAGTACATGACGAAAATGCTCGAGTACTGGCTGCGGGAGTTCCACCTGGACGGCTTCCGCTGCGACGCGGCAGGTATGGTGCCGACCAGTTTCTGGGAGCAGGTGCGGCCGCGCCTCGACAAGATCCAGCCCTCGCTGTTCATGCTGGCCGAGTGGAACTCGCCGGACCTGATGGTGAGTGCCTTCGACGCCGATTACGAATGGCCGATGCACAGCGCGCTGACCGATGTTGTAGAGAACGGCAAGCCCGCCAGCTCCCTGCGCGACGTCTGGAACGCGGAGCGCAAGAAGTTTCCGCGCGGCACCATTCACATGTACTTCTCCGACAACCACGACGAGAAGCGGGCCATCGCGCGGTTCGGCGAGAAAGGTGCGCTGGCCGCATCGGCGCTGGTGTTCACCCTGGACGGCGAGCCCATGATCTACAACGGCATGGAGGTGGGCGATACCACGGAGTCCGGCGGGCCGGCGTTGTTCGAGCCGCTGAAAGTGTTCTGGCCCATCGCGGAGCGGCGGCCGGAGTTTCGCAAGTTCTACGAGCAGATGATCGCCTTGCGCAAGCAGCACCCGGCGCTAGGGACCGGCGAACTCGAGTGGCTGGACAACAGCGACGAGTCGAGCGTGTTGACCTTCCTGCGGCGGGGCGAGGGAGAGGATCTGCTGATCGCGGTGAACCTTTCCAACCGGCCGTTCACAGGAACGGTGAAAAGCGGCGGCGCCGGATTTGTGCCGTTGGGGGCACTGGCGGCGCCGCTGCCGGAGTTACGGCTGGACGCGTGGGCGTGGCGCATCTATCGCGCCGCGCGTTGAACGTGGGGCAGGCAATCTTGCCCTGGGGTCCCCTCTGGGGACGCCTTTCAGGCGGCTCTTTCTGGCTATGCGCTGTCGGCAACGCCGGCTAAAAGCCGGCGGCAGCCAGGATTGGCTGCCCCACAAGGTGTGCAGCATGGCTGCGATCAAAAAGTATGCGGCATTAGGATGGCATCCTGCGCGGCGGTTGGTTACCGCCGCTGCCCGCTGCAAACGCGGGGGGTACCCTCTGGGTCTGGCCGATTGACAATCGGCCGCAGCTTACCAAG
>JADGNS010000016.1 GCA_017883355.1 Candidatus Solibacter sp. | reverse complement strand
GCCGCCTTCTGCCTGGGCACCATGGCGGTGGTCGGCATGCCGCCGTTCGGCCTGTTTCAAAGTGAATTTCTCATGATCCGCGCGGCTTTCGGGACCGCGCACTTCCTGGTGGGCGCGCTCTTCATCCTGTTCGGGCTCGGTGTGTTTACCGGCGTCACGCTGCATGTCAGCGGGATGATTCTGGGCCCGTCGCAGGAGCCCCGCGCCGCCTGGCATCCGTGGCGCGATACGCCGATCGTCATCCTGGCCGTCCTCCTGATTGTCATCGGCTTCTGGCTGCCCGCGTCTCTATTGGAACTGGTGCAACGCGCCGCAGAGGTGATCAGTGGGACAACTTGAGCGATCTTGCCGGTAGGTAATGAACATGGATCTCTTAGAAGAGTTAGCTGAGAAATTTCCAGACTTGGTAAGTCCCACGCAGGCGCCCCATCAAGCGGTCCGCAACCAGATCTCCATTGCGCTGCGCGGCCCGGACGTCCGCGCGATCGCCGAGCACTTCATCTCGGCCTACGGGTCCCGTCTGGTGGCCGTGTTCGCCGAAGATCGCGTGGCCGACGAGAGCGTCTTCTATAACTACTATGTCTTCGAACAATCCGGCGAGCCCACCTATGTGATCCTCCAGGCGCCCATCCCCGCGGACCAGCCGAACTTTCCTTCACTGGCCGCTGGATTACCCGCCGTGAACTGGCAGGAACGCGAGATCCAGGACTGGTTCGGCCTGGAAGCCACCGGCCATCCCAATCCCCGGCGCGTCGCGCTCCACGATAACTGGCCCGACGTGCATCCCCTGCGCAAGAGTTTCCCGTTGCGCGAGGTCTTGCCGCCCTTCGAGGGCGAGCGCCACGTCTATCGTCCCACTCTGGGCGAGGGCGTCTTCCAGATCCCCGTCGGCCCCGTGCACGCCGGCATCATCGAGCCCGGCCACTTCAATTTCGCCGTGGCCGGCGAGCCGATCCTATATCTCCAACTGCGCATGTTCTATACCCACAAGGGCACCGAGAAGCTGTTCGAAGACATGCCCATCCATCGGGCCGTCTTCCTGGCGGAGAGCATCTCGGGCGATTCCGCTTTCTCGCACGGCACCGCGTTCTGCCAGGCCATCGAGACCGCCTCCGATATCGAAGTCCCGCTGCGCGCCCGCGTCATGCGCACCATCCTGCTGGAACTGGAGCGCGTCTGCAATCACATCGGCGATATCGGGGCCATTGCCACCGACGTCGGCTTTGTGGTGGCCAACGCGCATGCCAGCCGCCTGCGCGAGCTGGTGGTGCGCCTGAACGAAGGCTTAACCGGCAGCCGCTGGCTGCGCGGTATGGTGTGCGTCGGCGGCGTGCGCCGCACGTGGTCGCTCGCCCAACGCGATCTGCTGCGCGATACCGTAAATCACGTAGAGCGCGAATTCGACTCTCTCATCGCCCTGGTGCAGTCCTCCGATTCCACCCGCGACCGCCTGGAACACACCGGCATTCTGCGCCCCGAAACGGCCAAGGTTCTGGGCATCGTCGGCGTCGCCGGCCGCGCTTCCGGCGTCGATCTCGACGTCCGCCGCGACCACCCCTACGCCGCCTACGATCGCTACCCCTTCCGCGTGCCGGTCTACCAGGAAGGGGACGTCCTGCACCGCATGCTGGTGCGCGTCGATGAGGTGAGGGAGTCCTTTGCCATCCTCCACGCCGCTGCCAATGACCTGCCCGAAGGCCCCCACTGTGCTCCGCCCGAGCCCGTGCCGCCCGGCCGCTGCGCGCTCAGTGCCGTCGAAGGCTGGCGCGGCGAGATCCTGCACTGGGTGCGCACCGCGCCCGGCGATCGCCTGGAGCGCTGTAAGATCAAGGACCCCTCGGTCAATAATTGGGCCGCCATCGTGGAGGCCGTGCAGGGCAACATCATCGCCGATTTCCCGGTGATCAACAAGAGTTTCAATCTCTCCTATTCAGGCACGGATCGCTGAACCATGTTCAAGATACTGCAAGAGACGCTCATCACCGGCATCGCCACTGTCGCCTACCCGGACGTGCCCGCAATGGTTTCCGCGCAGTTCCGCGGCCGGCCGGAATTCGATTTCAAATCCTGGCGCGACGCCCGCCCCGCGGCCGACGTTTGCCCCACCGGAGCCATCGTGGTCAGCGATGTGGTGGGACAGGCGGACCCAGAGGGTACCCCGCCTGCCAACCGCCGCGTGACCGTCGATTACGGCCTGTGCGTCTTCTGCGGCCAGTGCGCCGACGCGTCACCCGAGGGCGCGGTGCGCGTCACTACCGAGTTCGAACTCGCCACCTACCATCGCGCCGGCCTGATGCTCGTGGCGGACTACAGCTTGAATCCCGATGGCACGCACCGTCAGTTCATCGCCGAGTATCAGGCGGTGCTCACGGCCGAAGACGTGGGCAACCAGCTTAGCGAAGCCGTGCACGAGACGCTGGGCCGTTCGCTCGCCATCCGCCAGGTGGACGCCGGTTCCTGCAACGGGTGCGAAATGGAAATCGTGGCGCTCAACAATCCCATCCACGATATCGAACGCTTCGGCATCCACTTCGTGGCCTCTCCGCGGCATGCCGACATGCTGCTGGTCACCGGGCCGGTCACGCGCAACATGGAGCTGGCGCTACAGAAGACCTACGCCGCCACCCCGGACCCCAAGGTAATCGTGGCCGTCGGCGCCTGCGGCATCAGCGGCGGCATCTTCGGCACGAATTACGCCTCCCGCGGCGGCGTCGACGCCACCATCCCGGTGGATGTCTACATCCCCGGATGTCCGCCGCGTCCGGAAGCGCTACTCTACGGCATCCTCCTCGCCGTCGGCAGGCTGTGATCATGCCTTGTTCCAAAGCGTTCTACGTTTTCGCCTTCCTGTGTGCCGCGTCGATTCTCTGCGCGCAGGAAGACATCCCGCCCGCCGGGCGCAGCGGCGGACGCGGCGGCAGGGGCGCCGGCGATACGCTGTTCGCTTTCAAGCTCGCGGGAGGAGTTCGAGAACATTGCCCAGACGACAAATTCTTGGAGCGGCCGGCGCCGCGGCCGCGCTGTGTGCGCTGAGTATCGGGATTGCCGGCGGGGCGGAGCCCAACCAACTGACGGCCCAGGAACGCGCCGCCGGCTGGCGGCTCCTCTTCGACGGCAAAACCACGGACGGGTGGCTCGAGATCACGGGGAAGCCGTTCCCGTCGAAGTGTTGGACCATCGAGAACGGGTGCCTGAAGGCGAGCCCGCACAAGGACGGGGTCCAGGATATTCGCACCGTGGGCACGTTCCGCGAGTTCGAACTGGAGTTCGACTGGATGCTGAAGGCGGACGGCAACTCCGGCGTGAAGTACCTGGTGCAGAAGGTGGATGAGTGGGTGAATCCGCTCGGGCGGCAGGCGCGGGCGCGAGGCCTGGAATACCAGTTGGCGGGCGACCAGGAGCCGGACGCGGCGTCGTCTCCGTTGCGTGCGGTGGGGTCGTTGTATTCGGTGATTGCGCCCGTGCCGAAGATCGCGCCGAAAATCGAGGAGTTCAACCATTCGCGCCTCGTAGTGCAGGGCGGGGTGGTGGAGCACTGGCTGAATGGCACGCGGGTAGTGCGCTTCGAGATCGCGGCGCCCGAGGTACAGAAGCATCTCCGCGAACTGCGCAAGGATAATGGCGAGATTCTGCTGCAAGGGCCCATCAGTTTGCAGAATCATTCCTCGGAGACATGGTTCCGCAATGTGAAGGTGCGGGTGAAATGAAGTGAAGTGGGGCAGCCAATCCTGGCTGGGGTCCCCTCTGGGGACGGCTTTCAGCCGGCGTGTCCGTCTTCAGGCCTTCACAACAGTGGCTTTCTTCAGGAAGTCCGGGTCGAATTCCACGCCCAGGCCGTGGCCGGTGGGAACCGGGATGACGCCGTTCTTGATTTCGAAATTCGGCGTGTACCAGGATTCCTTTTTGGCGGCGGCGCGGGATACGTATTCCATGTAGGGGCCGGCATTCGGCGTGGTGGCGGCGAATTGCAGAATGTTCACGCTGGCGGCGCCGGTCTGTGTGTTGTGCGGGCAGATCCACATATTGGCTTTGCGCGCCATGCGGGCCACGCGGGCGGCGCGGATGAAGCCGCCGTTGTAATTGAGATCGGGCTGCGCCACGTCCATGACTTTGTTTTCGGTCATCCACTGGAAGAGCCAGAGGCTGGAATCCTGCTCGCCGAAGGCCACCTTCATGTCCAGGGCGTCGGCCACCTTCTTGGTTTCGCTCTTTTCCTCCCAGGGGCAGGGCTCCTCGAACCAGAGGTACTTCATCTCCTGCAGGCGCTTGCCCAGCTCGATGGCCTTGGCGGCGCTGTAGCTGCCGTTGGCGTCGGCCATCAGGATGACTTTGCCCGCGAGTTGCTTGGCGGCGAGTTCCAGGATCTTATCGGTGCGCCCGGGGTAAGTGTCGCGGTTGCCGCTCATGCGCCCGCCGATCTTGAACTTGACGGCTTTGGCGCCGGTGGCGGCGACGCCTTTGACGTAGACATCCACTTCTTCCTCGGCGGTGGTGTCGCGGCCGGACCCGGAGAGGTAGACCGCGATTTCCTTGCGCAGGATGCCGCCCATCAGCTCGCCGACGGGCTTGCGCGCGGTGCGGCCGAGCAGGTCGAACAGGCTCTGTTCCACGTAGGCGACGGGGCACCAGAAGGCCTGGCCGGAGAGCTTGTAGTTGGCGATGTAGACGTCGTCCACCAGGGTTTCGAGATCGCGGGCGTCCTTGCCGAGGAAGTGAGGGATCACGCGGCGGTGCAGGATGGGGATGAAATCCTCCATGTCCTTGGTGAGCACCACGCCTTCCACGCCGTCGGTGGAGCGCGTGCGCAGGAAGAACTGCTTGCCCGATTGCAGCAGCTCGATGGCGGCAATCTTGACTGGGGCGGAGACCTGTTTCGGCAGATTGAAGACGGGCTTCTGGTACTCCGGGATGGCGGAGTCGGTGTTTTCCGCAGCGTCCGCGGCGGGGACTGCAAGGGGAGAAGCGGCCAGCAGGGTGGCGGCTTTGACGAAATTGCGCCGGTTCATAGGAATCAGCATAGCGCGTGGCGCTAACCACCGCGCCCTGGTTCGCGTCATACTTCGGCTAGGAGACTTGTGCATGAAGTTCGGCGCGATGGTGTTGGCGGTTTGCGGGGTGATGCACGGATTTCAAGCGGCGCCGGCCAAAGGCTCGATCGAAGGCCAGGTGATGAACCTGAAGGCGGGGAGTCCTCTGAAGAAAGCCAGCGTACAACTGGTGACGATGAACGCGGGTGGGCGCGGGCAGGGCGCGGTGCGCAAGGTAGCGGAGACGGACGAGCAGGGCCGCTTCGCGTTCACCGGGCTGGACGCGGGGAAATATCAGCTCTCCGCCGAGCGCCAGGGATTTCTGCGGCAGAATTACGGAGCGCGCAAGTACTCCGGCGGCGGCACGCCGGTGCTGGTGGCCGAGGGGCAGAACGTGAAAGCCATCGTGTTCCAGTTGACCCCGCAGGCCGTGATCACGGGGAAAGTGCTGGACGAGGACGGCGAAGGGGTGGCCGACCAACCGGTGCGCGCGCTGCGCTACGTGTATCGCGGAGGCGCGCGGCAGTGGACCACGGTGGCCACGGCGCAAACCACCGACATCGGCGAATTCCGCCTGCCGAATCTGGAGCCGGGGCGCTACGTGGTGTCGTCCAGTGCGCGAAGCGGCGGGATGAACCGGCGGCAGATACAGAGTAGCGAGCCGCTGCCGCCCGTGCCCGATCTGATGTACGCCACCACGTATTATCCCAGCACGACGGATGTCTCGACGGCGATGCCGGTCGATGTCGGGGCCGGCGGCGAGGTGCGCGGCATCGACGTGCGGCTGGTGAAGACGCGAGTCTACCGGGTGCGCGGCCGGGTGGTGAGTCCCGACACGAGCCGCAGGGTGGCCACGGTGACGCTGACCCCGCGCGACGGCGGTCCCGGGAGTCCGATTACGGGCACGGCGCTGGGAGCGGAGGGACAGTTCGAACTGCGCAGCGTGCCGCCGGGACAGTACACGGCGATTGCCCAATCGCGGGGTGGCGGGCAGGAGTTCCTCGCCATGCAACCGGTGGACGTTGTAGGCAACCACGTGGAGGGCCTGGTGCTCACCATGGCCACCGGAGGCGAAGTGCAGGGAAGCGTAAAGGTGGTGGACGCCACCACTCCGCCGGACTTGAAGAGTGTTTCGGTAGTGCTGCGGCCGGTGGGCTTTACGGGCTCGGCGCCGCCGCGCGGGCGGGTGGGCGACGATCTCAGGTTCACGTTGAAGAGCGTCCCGCCGGTGCGCTACGCGGTGACGGTGACGGGCGTGCCGGAGACGTGCTACGTGCAGTCGGTGAAATACGGCGGGGGTGAAGTCACCGGCGCCGGCGTGGAAATGACCAATGGCGGCGTGCTGGAAGTGACCCTCAGCGCGGCGGCGGCGCGGGTGGACGCGGTGGTGGTGGATAAGGACGGCAAGGCGGGCTGGCACGCGGTGGTGGCGCTGATTCCGAAGGATGGTTCCCTGACGGTGGTGCAGACGGCCGATGAGAATGGCATTCTCTCGTTCAAGGGGTTGAAGCCCGGCGACTACCGGTTGCTGGCGTGGGAAGACGTGGAGTCGGGAGCGCCATACGACGCGGATTTCGTCAAGCCGTTCGAGGCGCAGGCAAAATCGGTGAAGCTGGAGGCGGCGGGCCACGAAGCGGTGCAGCTCAAGGCAATCGCGGCCGATGACCGGTAGGGGCGCGCCCGCCCAGCGCGGCACCGCCGGCCCCTGCTCACAGGCAAATGCGCACCACGCGGCGATCGATCTCGCTGCCCGCGCGGTCCAACACTTCCCTCGGCAGCGCCTGCTGAATCTGCTCGAAGAGTTCGTTCTCTTCCCGCCGGATATGCCGCGAGAGCAGCGCGCAGAACAGCTCCAGCAGCGCTGCCGTCGGCGCGGTGCGCAATTGGGCGATCAGGCCCTCGATCGTGCGGTGTTCCGCCGCCAGTAGTGCGGTCAGGGGCATCTCTCCGCACGCCGGAAACAGCACCTGCTCCTCGATCTCGAAATGATTGGCCAGTTCCAACTCGTACCGGCCGATGGCGCGCCGGGCCAACTTCGCGACGTTGGCCGGCGACCCGTCCGCGGTCAGGGATCGCCGCGTCATCACGCACAGGGCGAGCCCGTTGTGGTGTTGGTGCGAGAGGGGAATCAGACTGGCATCGCGCAGCATCGGTTACTGCCATGCTACTATATCGCCCCGGCTATTGCACGATAATCGGTGCGCGCGGAAACGCGAATTTACGTCCTACCTCGTCCACCACGTTGATCTGGCACACGTACTCGCCGCGCGTCACGTTTTTCAGCGGGATTTCGATCTGCACCGGCACCGCTTCCGGACGCGTGGCGGCGAGTTGCGTGGCTTCGATGGGGCCCACTTCAAACGTTTTCACCATCTTCTTGTTGAACAGGCTCAAGGTGACTTTCACGCGCCGGTTCCTGGTGTTGGCCGGGTCGGGCAGCGCGTCGTACACGTCGAAATTCACGTACAGGCTCTGATTGCGCCGGAAAACATGGTTGATGTTGGGCACCACTTTGCTGTCGCCCACGATCAACGGATTGGCGCGCGCTTCCTTCCGCGAGAAGCGTTCCGCCGCGCCCACCACGGCGGTGACCGGTTCCCTCTGGTTGCTCAGGATCACCGTGCTGAGCTTCAGGCCGGAGGTGTCGGCGCTCAGGTCGGGGACGGTGAATTTGGTGTCGAAGGTCCCCATCTTGCCGGTGATGTTCTCGCGCACCACGAATTTCATGCGGTACTTGCCGGGCTCCAGAGTAAAGCCGGCATCATACTGAAAGCTCTTCCGGGCGGAGGTCGTTGGGGTAGCGGCGGCTGAGGTTGTTGCGGGTGCCGTTGCGGGTGTCGCCGCGGGTTTCGTGGCGGCCGCCGCCGGCGCGCCGGCCGTCGTCACGGTTGCGGCAGTGGCCGGATTGAGCTTGATCTCGATCTTGTCGCGCACGTTGCCTACCACGGCGTGCTTTTCGTCCTGAATCTGGCCGGCGAAATCGAACTGCGTGGTGGCCGCGCCGCCCTTTGCCGCCAGCGCCACCACCGAGCCCGGAATCTTGATCGAAACCGGCACCAGGTAAGCCGTGGGCGACACGCGGAAATAATCGATCTGCAACGCCAGCGGCAAATCGGTGGCCGGGTCTCCCGCGGAGAGCGCTTCCTTGAGCTGCTGCTCCTTATCCTGGGCGTTCAGCTTGCCCCAGACCTTGTCCGCGTAATAGCCTTCGCGGTGCTCCAGTTTGGCCGCCAGTTTCGGGTTGTTCAACTTCACCGAGATCTTGCGGTACTTGCCATCCAGCGCGTTGTTTGAGCTGTAGTAGCCCAACAGGTAGTAACTGCCCATCGCATCCTGCGTCCGCTGAATGCCCAGCGCGATGTCATTGCTGTCGAAGAAGCTCTTGCCGCCGGTCTCCGCCGCCAGGGTGTACAACGTATCCTGCGATTTCAGTTGGGCCGACCGCTGCGAGTTGATCACAGACCCGTTGAAGATGCCGCTGCCGCGCGAGCCGCCCTTGGCCGCGCCCCCGCCCGGAGGGTCCGCGGTCAAGCCGCGCGTATCGATGGAGTAGATCGCCAGGTTCGCCTTGGTCGCGGCGTTGATCGCCGCCTGCAACTGCGCTTCGTTGTCCAGACCGGAACGGCTGACGCCGCCGGAAAAATACACCAGCGCCTTTTTCTCGGGGAAGGAGGTCAGCATTTTCGCCGCCTGCTCGATCGCCGCCAGCGTCTTGTCCGTACTGAAAATGTTGAATTCGCTTTCGTCGGCCACGAACGCGGCCTGCGTGTCCTCGCTGTTCTCATCGCCGGTATCGGCCAGCGCGGCCAGTTCGCTCGCCTCGCCGATGGGCAGTCCCTTGATGACCCTGGTGAGCACATCGCGATCGCTGGTGAAATCGCTCAGCACCTGAATGGCGGAGGCGTAGAACAGCACCGCCACCACGTCGTCCTTGGTGATGTTCTTCTTCAGGTAATCGAGCGCGCCATCCTGCGCGCGCAACTGGTCCGGCACCTGCATCGAGGAAAAGTCGAAGAAGAACACCATCAGCCGCTTGTCGTGATACTGAATCTGCCCCGGCGTGGAAGACGTGATCGTGGTCTTGGGCGCTTCCGGCAACGCGAACTGGTCATCCAGCGTCAGTTCCTTCAACGGTTCCGGCTTGGCGGAGATGCGCTGATACTCGAACACCGCCACCTTCTGCGGCTTGCCGTCTTCCATCACGGTGAAGTCTTCCGCCTTCAGACCCTCGACCGTCAGTCCCCCTTTGTCCTTGGCGCTGACGTCGATAATCACCAGGTTTGCATTGGCTTTGAACGTGACGGGTGTCTGCGCCGTCATGGTCAGACACCCTATCAGAGCCGCGACCGTCAGTGCCTGCCGGGCTAATCTACGCTCCCTCCGCGTCAACCCCGAGGCGGTTCCGCCCAAACTATTCATGGTCTTCTCTGCGCTTTCCTCTGCGATCTCTGCGTCTCTGCGTTGAATCGGTATGCTCGTCTTGTTCCGCATATGCCTCAGAAGCTGAAACGCGAATTGAGTGTGATACCGCGAGTCGCCGAGGCCGCGGTCGGCAGCCCGTAGCTGGACGAGTTGACCGTGGTCCCGATGCTCGTGATGGTCACGTGGTTGAGCACATTGCTGGCGCTGATGGAAAACGTCAGCGTGCGCCGGCTCTCCGCGAAACGGAAGGAGCGGTTCAGGCTGGAGTTTATGGTGATGCGGAACAGTCCCGGGATGGTGCTGCGTCCGGCGTTGCCGAACTGGCCGGACAGCGGCGTGGTGAACGCCAGCGTATTGAAATACGGCTGGCCGTCGGCGTGGATGGGCAGGCCCGTCGCCTCCGCGCGCAGGCTGCCGCCGCCCGCCAGACCGCCCGTATTGGACAGGTTGCCGGAAACCTTCGCTGTCAACGGAGTGCCGGTGGTGGCGTTGAAATTGCCGTTCATGTTCCAGCTCCGCAGAAGTTTGGCCCTCCATCCGCCGTTGCGCAAGAGGCCCCGCACGCCCACCGGCGAGGAAAGCTGGAATCCGGTGGCGATATTGTGCCGCACGTCGAAGGTGGAAAGTCCGCGCTCCAGTCCCCGATTGTCGAGGAACTGCACCACCGTGCCGCCGGTGCCGTTGAAGCTCGACGCATCGTCGATCCCCTTGGCGAACGTGTACAGCGCGTTCGCCGAGACAGAGCGCGAGAGCCGCCGCGTGACGCGCACTTGCGCCGCGTGGTAGTGCGAGTTGGCGCCCTGCGTCTGGTAATTGAAGCTGGTGGCGTTGTTGATCTTCAAGCCCCCGTTGGCAATCGAGGTGGTCGACGCGCGGTTGGGATTCTCCAGGATCCCCAGGTGCGTTCCCTTGGTGCCGATGTACTCGGTGTCTACCACGAGGCCGTGCGGCAGCGTGTGCTGGATGGTCAGGTTCCAGGTCTGCGCGTAGGCGATGCGGAAGTTCGGGTCGATCGCGTAGGTGTTGGTCAGCGTGGTGGGCGAAGCGGCGAATCCGTTCTGCAACGTCAACGGCGCGGCGGTGCTGGTGGTCAGCGATGCCGATGTGGCAAATGGCGGCTGCGCGGCCATCTGGCTGGCAATCTGCGCGTACGAAGACCCGCTGTAGAAGATGCTGTAGCCGCTGCGGATCAGCGTGTTCCGCTTGGGAAACGGCCGCCATGCGACGCCGAAACGCGGCGACAGATCCCTCGGGCTGGGGCGCACGATGCTGCTGGGGAGCGCGCCCGAGTACGGTCCATTCTGCCCCGAGGTGACTGCCGCGACCGCCGTAAATCCGGGGCTGACGTCCAGGTTCGCCAGATGGCCGCGCAGTTCCGTGTAGGGCGCGAAGTACTCGTAGCGCAGCCCCAGGTTGATGGTGACGCGCGCGCTCACCCGGAAATCGTCCTGCGCGTACGCGCTCGTGCTCCAACTGCGGAAGTAGTTGTTGGCGCTGCCGAAGCGCAGACTGCTGGATTGCGGCAACCCCAGCAGGAAATCGGCAAAATCGTAACCGGTGCCTTTCACCGGTTGCCCGGCGGCATCTAGTTGACTGGTCAACAGGCCGCTGAAGGAAAACGACCCGCGCGCGTTCTGGTAGTTCTGGCTGTTCTGTTGCAGGCGGTTGTAGGTGAAGCCGAACGTCAGGTTGTGCTTGCGCTTCAGCACCCAGGTGAAATTGTCGCTAAAGGTCGCCGTCTGGTTGCGGCTCAGATTCGGCGTGCCGTCGCTCAGGCCGGAAAAATTGGTGAAGGAGAGCCCCGGCGGCCCGTAGTTGATGGGGTCCTGCGACGTCCCGTTGATCCCCAGCGCCGCCGCGATGTTCTCGGTGAACGCGAAGAACGGCGCGTTCAGGCTGCGGCTGCGGCTGATGGAGAAATTCGCGCTGTTGTTGAGGCGCGGCTTGAAGCTGTGGCTCCAGCCGGTGGAGAAACTCAGACCGGAGCTGTTGCCGGTATCCAAAAACCCGAACAACTGGTGCGAGTTCGAATCCCGGTTCTGCTTCTGGAAATTGAAATTCAGCCGGTCTTTGTTGCTCAACGGCGCGTTGAAGCGCACTCCGATGTTGCGGCTGTTGCCGGGGTCCGTGATCACGAAGCGATAGTTCTGCACGATGCCGGGGTACGTGGGGTTCGGGAAGTATCGGAGCAGCCCCGCCGAAGCGGCGTTGAATCGCGTGGTGGGAATCACGTTGTTGGGAAATGGCAAGCCGGAGAGGGGATCGTAGATCGCGATTGGCGTGGTGGAGAGCGCCTGCGAGAAATCGCCGCCGCGCTCCGCCGCCGTGGGCACCGATCCGATCATGCTCTTTCCGCTGCGGCTGATGTTTGTGCCGAAACTGATGGTGTACTGGGCGCGCTGCCAATTGACGATTTTCGGAATGTGCAGTGGCCCGCCGATATTCGCATTCAGATTGTTGTTGGCCGAGTACGGCTTCTGCGAGGTTTGTCCGTTGAGCGAATAGGGGGCCGCATTGAACGCCGAGTTCTGGACCGTGATCGCCACCGACCCCTGCACCGGAGGTGTGGTGCGCCGCCGGTTGCCGAAGCTGGCGAATTGTCCGTTGAACGGACCACGACCGCCGCGTCCGGCCTGTCCGCGTCCGCCGCCATTCTGACCCAGTCCACCGCCGCCCCGGCCACCGCCGCCGCCCCGTGCGCCGCCACCGCCACCGCCACCACCACCGCCGAAGCCGGCCGGACCGGCGCCCGGGCCAAAGCCTCCGCCGCCGGGAGCGCCGCGGCCACCGCCGCCGGCATCGGGGGGAGCCGCGGCGCCGATTCCAAACCCGCCGTTGATGGCGCTGGCGCCGAATCCGCCCAGTCCCAGGCTGTCATTGGTCAGGCTGGCGCTCATTCCCGGAGGCAGTCCCGCGCTCATCTGCAGACCCTGTGCCGCGGACACGGCGCCGCCCGCTCCACCTGGGCCACCGGGTCCGCCCGGACCTCCTGGACCGCCGCGGCCTCCCATGGCACGCTGGCGCCGCGCTTCGTCATCGCTCGATTGTTCCAGCCCGCCGCTCACGCTGCCGTTGACGAGCAGCGATTCGTCGGCGTCGCCGCCGAGGTCGGCGTTCTGTACCGCTTCCTCCTGCTGCGCGTTGGCCTGCTGGCCTTCCGGAGTGGCCCGCACCGCGGCACTCTGAAAGCCCGGCTGGGCCTGACCCGGCGCGCCGCGGCCCGCGCCCCGTCCTCCCGGTGCGCCCTGCGCGGCCGGCGCGCCCTGTGCGCCCTGGCCACCGGGCCCGCCGCGTCCTTGCCGTCCCGGAAAATCGCCAGCGGCCCGCTGACCGCCCTGGCCGCCACGGCCATCGGGACCCCGATTGCCACGCGTGCCGCGCGCTCCTTGTCCGATGCCGGGAGCCGCGGGCAGCGGCGTTGTCCCTGGCGCAGCACCTGCCGCGGGGGCGGGACCGCCGCGCTCCGACAGCTTCGGCATATTGAGCACCCAATCCTTGGCGACGGCGCCGTCACTGACGGTGACTTGCCCCTTGGCCGTGGTGAACTCGAACATGCTGACTTCGATCTGCCACACGCCCGGCGTAAGTTCCAGCGTGTAACGTCCGTTTTCGTCGGTGAAGGCCGTCACCTTGGCCCCGCCTTGCAGCGCGGTCACCGTCGCCCCGGGCACAATCTGGTCGGCCGCCCGCACCTGCCCGCTGCATTGCGCCGCACCGAGGGGCGATGGGCAGTAAACGGCCAGCACCAAAAGGAGGGGTGAAATCCAGCGCAGAGAGTCCATCAAAAGTGATTCCCTTTTTCCGCCACTAAGTTCCAAGGAATGTTGCACGAAGATGAGTTTTCACCCGCCGGTGCCCAATCCGGTCCGAAATACCAATTTTGCTTGACCTGCGGTATGTCGATCAACGAGAATCAGCCTGTCGTGAGATTGCAATCATTCCTGATCGCCTGCCTGTGGGCCATCCCGGCGACCGCCGGCGAGGGCCTGTGGCCCTACAACCAATTCCCCAAAGATAGCGTAAAACAGAAGCACGGTTTTGAGGCCGATGCCGCGTTTCTGGATCACCTCCGCCTGGCCTCCGTGAGACTGGCCGGCGGGTCGGGGTCCTTCGTGTCGCCCACCGGCCTGCTGTTGACCACCCGCCAGTTGGCGGCGGACTGCCTCTCCGGCCTGAGCACGCCGCAGCACGATTACTTTCGGGACGGCTTCCAGGCGGCTGTTCCAGCGGCGGAACTGCCTTGCCCCGGCATGGACGCGAGCGTGCTATTGACCATCGAAGACGTCAGCGAGCCCGTCAAAGCAGCCGGCGCCACGCTCGCCCTGCGCAACGCCGCCATCACGCGGATCGAAAAGGAGTGCGCCGCGAAATCCGGCAACGTCTGCTCCGTGGTCCGCCTGTTTTCCGGCGGGCGCTACGATCTTTACCAGTACCGCCGCTACAGCGATCTGCGGCTGGTCTTCGCTCCGGAATACGCCATTGCGTTTTTCGGACGCGAGCGCGACAGCATCTCCTATCTCCGCTACGGCCTCAATATCGCGTTTCTGCGCGCCTACGAAAACGGCAAGCCGGCCGCCACCCCGGGCTACCTGAAGTGGAGCGGGGAAGGCGTCAAGGAGGGCGATCTGGTGTTCCTCGGCGGCAATCCCGGCCCCACGGGGCGCCTCTCCACCGCGTCGCAACTCACTTTCCTGCGCGACACCGCGCTGCCCCTGCGGCTCACCCGCCTGCAACCCCGCGTGCAGCAGTTGAACGCCTTCGCCGCCGCTAGTGAAGACAACTTGCGCGCCGCACAGAGCACCCTCAGCCGTCTGCTCACGGAGTACAAAACCGACGCCGGTAAGCTGATCGGCCTGCGCGATGACCGCATGGTGACGCGCAAGACCGCCTTCGAGGGCAAGATCCGCCGCGCCGTGGAGGGCAATGCCAAACTCGGCGCCGAAGCCGGCAAGGTGTGGGACGAGATCGCCGCCGCCTACCGCAAGTGGAAGCCGCTCGACAAGCCGTACGAGATCCTCGATGGTTCGCCCGCCCCCGGATCGCGACTCTTCCGCATGGCCCGCCAGATTGTCCGCGGCGAGCCGCTCGATGACACGATCAACGCCTCCGGCGACGCCGTCAACGACACCATGGAGACCATGATGCTCACCCAGTACCTGACGGAATTGGCCGGCCTGGGCCTGGGTGAGAAGGAGTTGCCGCTGAAGCCGATTCTGGCCGGCGCCACTCCGGCCGTGGCGGCGGAAAAAATGGTGAAGGCCAGCAAGCTGAAGGATGCCGCCGGGCGTAAGAGCCTGGCCGCCAATCGCGACGCGGCGATGAAATCGGGCGACCCGGTGATCGCGCTGGCGCAAGCCATCGATGCCCCCGCGCTGCGCCTGCGCAAACAGCATGACGAGATCATCGGCACGTTGGAAGTCTCGGCCACCGAAAAGATCGCCCAGTTCCGCCTCAAGCTGTTCGGCGCCGCCGACTACCCCGACGGTACCGGCACCCCGCGCGTCGAGTTCGGCATAGTCAAAGGCTACACCGACCGCGCCGCCGTCGCCCAGCCCTACGCCGCCACCTTCAGCGGCCTCTACTACCGCAAGGATAACGAAGGCCCGTGGCTGGTGCCGCCCCGCTGGATCGAGGCCCGCGAGAGGCTGAATCCGGTAACGCAGCTCAATTTCGTGAGCACCGCCGATATCGGGGGAGGCGACTACGGCAGCGCCACCGTGAACCAGCGCGGCGAACTCGTCGGCGTCACCTTCGACGGCAATCTGGAGAGCCTCCCCGTGACTTACCTCTACAGCGACGAGCAGGCCCGCGCAGTCCACGTCGATGTGCGCGGCATCGTGGAAGCTTTGGATCGCGTGTATAAGGCAGCGGACTTACTCAAAGAGTTAGGCGCGGCGCCCGCGGCCACCCAATCCGAGCCGCGACCGTGAGGGAGCGAGAAAAATCGGTTGGCAGGCGAAAGCGCCGGCCCCACCAAAACGCAAGCGCTTGCGCACCAACGTGGGACAGACGCTTTCGTCTGTCAACCCGTCGGTCCTTGCGATTCTTTCTCGCCTTCTGAGGGAGCTAAGAAGAAAACA